>JAIXRX010000109.1 GCA_027485005.1 Alphaproteobacteria bacterium | reverse complement strand
GAGCATTCTAAAAATGTAGCCTTTGTCGCAGAGAAATTGGCGGATGAAATGAAGCTGTCGGCATTGATGCGTAATACCACCATCACTGCCGCACGTTTGATGAATATTGGCAAACTGGCGGTGCCAGCAGAGCTTTTAACCCGTTCTGGCGAGCTTAATCCACAAGAAATGCTGAGTATTCGTAATGGGATGGCGGCCAGTGCGGATTTGCTAGAGGGGATTGATTTTGAAGGGCCAGTGTCGCAAACCTTGCATGAGACCCAAGAGCATGCTGACGGCACAGGGCCTTTACAGCTTGCAGGCGAAAACATTCTAATTTCCGCGCGTATTGTAGCGGCAGCTAATGCGCTAGTGGCGATGATTTCTCCGCGTTCTTACCGTGCGGCGATGGGCATTGAGCAAGCGTTAGACGTGATGCAACAAGATGCCGGCAAGCGATATGACGCAGAGGTCATAAGCATGCTACAAAAGCTTCATCACCGCGGCGCACTGCAAGGGCTTTCTTCAAGCAGCGCATCGGGTGGGATGCGCAGCAAAATCGAGCAGTTGAGAAAGATGCGTTAGTTGATGCTATTTTGCCGTGGCCAAATTAGCCAAGCTGCGCCAGTTGGAAACCGACATCAACACAAAATGAATGAGCGCCAGCCAACCTTTTTTGTGAAACTCAAGAATCTTTTCGTCGGGTAATTCGGCGAATTTTTTCTCATCTATCATCAAAAAACCACCAAGGCTGATTTGCCGTTGCCCTTCAAGCAGGGTGAGGGTGGTAGTGTTGGGGACTAATAGATTTTCGGCTTGCAAAGCATTGCAGAATTCAACAGTCGCCAAATGATGCTGATGATAAAGATTGCAGAAGTTTAACGCTGATTGAATGATTTCGGTGGGTTGGTCGTCTTCATTATAAAACGCTTGGCCGTTTTTATCGCCTTCAAGAGAAAATCCCTTGCTGTTTTCGTCAATGCATAAAAGTAGCGAATTCTGCTCTTTTATTTCCATGAAAATAAACGGGTATTTGCGCACATAGGCTGGAACATAAGCGCCAGTTTTCCAGCTACCGTCTTTTTCAACAAAATAATTACTGCTTTCTAGCCCCACAATGGCCACGGGGGCGGCGTTGTTTTGGGTGAAAACAATTGGATAGTGCTTCGCTGCTTCAATAAACTCTCCCGCATTGAGTACAATCGAATTGGTTTCTTGAGCAAAACTGCTGTCATGTGCTGGAACAAAGCTAGACTGGCGGTGGCGGTCCAATGAAATAGGCATAGGATTTTTATAAAACTGTGCTTGTTCAGTATCATTGGCTTGTGTCATGTCATTTCCTTTAGGATTACTAAGGTGGTTAAAGAGTCTGTTTTTGTAAATTTGTTACGGCAGCTAAAATAACCACCATGGCTATCCAGCAAAATGAAGGAAAGAGGTTGTTTTTTCGAAAGCAAGGTTCTAGTTGAAGCTATCTTTTATCATCTTGTGTTGGATTGTGCCATGGCAAACGTCGTTAAGTCTGCGAATAAAAAGTCTTTTTTATTGTTTTCTGCAAGCATCAGCTTGTTTGCTTTCTCTGCTTTTGCGCAGAATGTGCCTAGTGTTGCGCAGCCGGGCATTATTATTCGTGGTTTTGAAGAAAAAACACGCCCTGCATCCGTCATTGAAGACACGCTTAGCCTTGGCAAGAATGAAATTAAAGATACTGGTGCAAGCAAAGAAAAAATCTTCACGCTGAATCAAGTGATGCTAGATGGCACAACCGTCTACAGCCAAGCAGAGATTGATAAATTGGTAAAAGAATATGTTGGCAAGTCTACCTCCTTTGCGGATTTAAATGCCATTGCCCAGATCATCACCCGCCAATTGCGTCAAGATGGCTATATCCTTTCTAGTGCCATCCTACCGCCTCAAAACATTAAGGGTGGCATTGTGCACTTCAAAGCAGTGGAAGGCCGCATTAACAATGTGAGTATCGTTGGTGAATATAAAGATAAGCTCGGCCTGATTCAGGACTATGCTAATAAAATTAAATCTTCTGGTCCTGCTAATACAAAAACCATTGAGCGTTATTTGCTCTTGATGGATGATTTGCCAGGTATCAAGGCGCGTAGTGTTATTAAACCTTCGGACGTTCCCAATGCTGGGGATTTGGTTATTACTATCGAGCAAGACAAATTTGAAGGCGCCGCATCCATTGATAATCGTGGCTCACGCTATATTGGCCCATATCGTGCAACGTTGGTTGGTGTTGCCAACTCTCTATTAGATATGCATGACCGCACCACTGCGCGTGCTGTTGTCACCAGCCAAACAAAAGAACTTCGTTTTGCAGACATTACGCATGAGCAACAGCTTGGGGCGGATGGTGTCCGTTTGAAGGCGCGCGCTGCTGTGACGCAAACCGAACCCGGCGATCGCCTGAGAGCATTTGACCTTAGGGGTGATAGCGCATTGTTTGATGTGGAGACTTATTATCCAGTCGTTCGTAGCCGCCAATACAACCTTAATGTGCTGGCTGGCTTTAATGCTTTGAATTCAACCACTGAGCTCTTTAACGCCGAATCGGCGGAAGACCATGTGCGTTCTTTCCGTGTAGGTAGCAATCTTGATTTTTCAGATGCGTGGGCAGGGGTGAACCAATTTGATCTGACCTTGACCAAAGGGATTGATGGCTTGGGCGCAACGTCGGATGGTGCTAATCGTTCACGTAGCAATGGCGAGCATGACTTCTTGCGTAGCAATCTTTCTGCTTCTCGTTTGCAGGAGCTTTGGGGGAATTTCTCACTTTATGCGACAACTGCAGGTCAATATTCCTCAGATCCACTTTTGTCCTCTGAAGAATTCGCCATTGGCGGTAGCGATTATGGTCGCGCTTATGATGCTGGTGAGATTACGGGCGATAAAGGGTTGTCGGGTGCGCTTGAATTGCGCTACGGCCAACCAGTAGATAATAAATATATCGATTCTTATCAGTTGTTTAGCTATTATGATGCGGGTAAGGTCTGGAATGAAAAAATCGCTGTAGGGGAATCTAAATCCGATTCTTTGACATCGGTAGGAGCGGGCGTGCGCCTTAACCTGACCACGGATACTTTTGCGTCTGTTGAGCTGAACAAGCCGCTCACTCGTGATGTTGCCGCTGAAGGTGACGATGATTCGCGGATGTTCTTCAACTTATTGCAGCGTTTCTAGCGTTACGTCACACAAATTTCACAATAAATCCATTGCCTGCTGTGCATGTGCTGTGCTATGCCGTCAATTCTTAATTTTTAGTTAAGATTTTTGGCTGGCCTGATACTTGCATTATTGCCGTGCAAATACTTACAACACATATGAGGAATATTTATGTCTAACCGCGACCACATGATGAATGCTCTGAAATTATCAAGCAGCTTGTACGCTACGGGGGGCTTTGTATTGAGCTTGGCGGCTGCACTTATGGTGCCTGTTGTCGCATCCGCCAATCCAACGGATGGTGTAGTGGTGGCTGGTTCGGCAACTATTTCTTCCGTGCCAAATCAACTTCAAATTCATCAAAATTCTGATCGTGTGGCGATTGATTGGTCGTCTTTTAATATCAACGCAGGGGAAAGCACTCGTTTCTTCCAGCCAAGCGCTAGCTCGATTGCGCTAAACCGCGTGGTCAACAGCAACCAAGTGAGCGCAATTAACGGTTCCCTTATTGCAAATGGCCGTGTGGTGCTGATTAACCCGAATGGTATTATTATTGGCAAAACCGGTACGATTGACACCGCATCATTTATCGCGACTTCTGCCGACATCAGCAATCATTCATTCATGAATTCCAGCACACTTCAGTTTAACCGCGCGGGCAATCTAGATGCCGTGGTTGAAAATGCTGGCCGTATTACGGTGGCCGAAGAAGGCTTGGCGGGCTTAGTGGCGCCAACGGTGCGCAATAGCGG
>JAIXRX010000095.1 GCA_027485005.1 Alphaproteobacteria bacterium | reverse complement strand
TCATAAAATTTCGAAGACTTCTCTGTTATATTCCTTAGCGAATCTATCTGTTTGCAATAGCACACAGTAAGGGCGAGTGCCCCTGATTTTTTTCTTAAAAACAAAAACGGGCGAAAGCCCACAAATTATGAATACTTTCAAAAATGGAGAAAAACAAGCTCCTGCCCGTGAATGGGCGCCCGCGTGGCTTTCAGTCGTCACGTTTATAAGCATCTTCGTGATGGTTTACAAAGCCATCCACGGATGGCAACTAACATTTGTTAGCCCCGGGCTGGCAGTAGCCCTGCTATTTAGCAGCCGCTACATCATCACAAAAAGCCAAACAGTTGGCATCGTGATGTTCTTTCTGGGAGTAATGTCTTTGGCAAAGCCTGGTACAACAGTCTATCTGCTATTACCGTTTGCTATCTTTGTTTGCAATGAAGCATTAGAGGCTGCGGCTGAAAAACTCAAGGTAACCGCTAATTTTGGAGGTTTGCTAAGAGAGTTTACGAGGCATACAGCGTGCGTCATTGTGGGCATATGCTGTGTGTGGGCTTTATCAGCAATAATTGGCTTGCTTTGGCAGCCAATTATGTTCCAGTTCAAGTGGTTGGGCATCTTGGGTATTGTGCTTGCTTTAATTGGCTACAGCACATTAGAAGGCCTTCCTACGGGGCAGACACAGAGCGACAGATGGCTGCTCAAAACATATGAAGTGATATTTGGTTTTTTGATGATATATCTCGTATATATCTATGCATAAAAAACCGAAGAAAAAACCCAGCCAAAGTGGCTGGGTTTTTTTGTATTGGTCGCTAACCTTGATTGATAGAAAACAATATTTTCTAATGCGAGATTTCGCGCAAAGCGATGTCTTGCTGGAGCTTTTCCAAATAAGGGCGCAACTTTTCCGCTTCTACCCCGTCGCGTTGCATCAACCGCTTCACGATCGGATCGTCGAGCAGGTCACGCAGGCTAGGTTCAGATGGTTTAAGTTTTGCCAACATTATTTTTCCTCATGTTCTTAAGGGTTAGGTATAACCCATTTGGCAGCAAAAGGAAAGCAATCAATGTTTTGCGGCGCAGCAAACCGCTAAAACTTTAGATAAATATAATATTTCGGCTAATGTTTCTGACGCAGAGATTTGAGCATGCCATGCAGGGTTTGCACTTCCTGAGCGCTAGGCTGAGCGCGCATAAACAGCGCTCTGAGGTTATACCACATCCGCTCTTTTTTCTCTGGTGTATTCCAGAAATTTTCAGCGTCTAATGCAGCTTCTAATGTCTTAAACCAATGCTCCATGGCGCCCTTATCCACAGGGGTGTGCGGTGCTGCAACAGCGGTTTGTTCTTGGGCCGTCCACCATGCATAGCCAAGCACCACGGCGGCTTGCGCGATGTTGAGTGAGGCGTTTTCTGGTGCCGTCGGAATCGTCACAATCACATCGCATAAGGCTAAATCCTCATTGGTCAGGCCGGTGCGTTCGGGGCCAAAAACAATCGCGGTTTTTGTCTCAGATTGAGAATGCTGGTGCAGCATTTGCGCCATGATATTTGGTGTTATCACATCCTTTGGCAAATCGCGCGGGCGGGCGGTGCTGGCCGCGGCATAATGAATATCCGCCAGTGCATTTGGTACATCGTCATATATTTTTGCATGTTCAATAATATCGGTGGCATTCGCTGCCATCTCGTTGGCTTTGGCATTGGGCCAGCCGTCTCGTGGCGCTACAATGCGTAATTCACGCAAGCCAAAATTATTCATCGCGCGCGCAACAGCACCAATATTTTCACCCATTTGCGGGCGCACGAGAACCACGCATGGCAACATAATTATGCGCCTTTTTTTGTACGAGATTTTTTCGCCATTTTTTGGCGCAGCAGATGATAAGTAATCGCGTCATAAAGCGCATTAAACGACGCGTCGATAATGTTGGTGGAAACGCCGATCGTGTTCCATGTTTGGCCGGTTTCATCGCGGCTTTCAATCCGCACACGGGTGAGCGCGCCAGTCGCATCTTTTGGGGTTAGGATGCGTACTTTGTAATCCACCAGCGCAAGGCTTGCCACTTCAGGGAAATGAGTGAGTAATGCTTTGCGTAGCGCGCTATCAAGCGCATTCACTGGGCCGTTCCCTTCAGCAACCGTCATCACTTCTTCGCCTTGCACTTTGATTTTTACGGTCGCTTCCGCCAGCGTAATGCGTTTGCCGCGGGCATTCCAGCGTTGTTCGTCCAGTGCACGAAACGAGGTGACTTCAAAAAATTCTGGCAATAAACCCAATGTCTCACGCGCCAACAGTTCAAAGCTCGCATCCGCTTCTTCATAGGCATAGCCAAGCACTTCACGCTCTTTGACCACTCGCACTAGGTCGGCGATATGTTCGTTTTCGGCAGCATTGCCAATGCCAAATTGTTCTAACCGTGCAACGATATTGGCGCGCCCTGATTTGTCTGACACTAAAATGACGCGGTTATTGCCCACCAGTGCAGGGTCAATATGTTCGTAGGTGCGGCTGTCTTTCGCCATTGCCGACACATGCAAACCACCTTTATGCGCAAAAGCTGCTGCACCCACATAAGCAGCATGGGGGTTAGAAGGGCGATTCAATCGCTCATCCAACACGCGCGACACATGAGTCAGTTGTGGCAATTTGCTTTCGGCAATCCCTGTGTTCATGCCCATTTTTAACATAAGGGTAGGGATGATGGACATAAGGTTAGCATTGCCGCAACGTTCGCCCACACCATTGATGGTGCCTTGCACTTGGCGCACGCCAGCGCGCACTGCCGCAATCGAATTAGCCACCGCTTGCTCGGTGTCATTATGGCAATGAATACCAAGATGTTCGCCTTTAATATGCTTGGTGACTTCGGCCACAATCTCGCCCACTTCATGCGGCAGTGAACCGCCATTGGTATCGCACAACACAATCCAGCGCGCGCCACCCGCAGCAGCGGTTTGCAAACATTCCAGCGCAAATTCTGGGTTGGCTTTATAGCCATCAAAGAAATGTTCGGCGTCAAAATGCGTTTCTTTTTTGCGCTTAACCATCAGCGCAATACTCTCTTCAATCATCCGCAAATTTTCTTTACGTGACACGCCAAGGGCTTTTTCTACTTGAAAATCCCATGTCTTGCCAACCAGACAAACATTGGATGTTTCCGCTTCTAGCAAAGCCATCAGGGCAGGGTCATTTTCTGCACTTCGCCCAGAGCGGCGGGTCATGCCAAAGGCGCTTAATTTTGCGCGTGCAAGTTTGGGCGCTGCTGCAAAAAACTGGTCGTCATTGGGGTTGGCACCCGGCCAGCCACCTTCAATGTAATCGATGCCTAATTTGTCGAGTTCAGTTGCAATGGCGATTTTGTCCGCCAACGTGAAGTCCACGCCACGGGCTTGAGCGCCGTCACGCAGGGTGCTGTCATAAAGATAAACGCGGTTTTTAGTCATTCGATTTTCGCCATATTGTCGTGCCGTCAGGCTTATCTTCTAGCAGAATTCCGCGCGCTTTCAAAGCATCACGGATGCGGTCGGATTCCGCCCAATTTTTCGCCGCTTTTGCCGCTTTGCGGGCCTCGATTTCCGCTTCAATGTCAGCCACTTCATCGGCTGTTCCGCTGCCTTGAAACCATTGCTGAGCCGTGCTTTGCAGCAAACCAAGCATGCGCCCCATTGCCAGCAAAGCCCCCACATCTTTGGTGCCATGCATCAGGCTCAGCGCCTTTGGCACGTTCATATCATCCGCTAAGGCTTCAATAAATTCAGCGGGCAGGGTGCCTTCATCCGCGGCATTTTCAGTCGCGCGATACCAGCCGTCCAACGCTTTTTTAGCATCCGCCAACAGCTTGTCTGTCCAGTCGAGTGGCTCATTATATTTGGTGGACATAAAGGCCAAACGAATCACTTCGCCGTGCACGTCTTTTTGTAAAAGATCATGCACAGTAATGAAGTTGCCGAGTGATTTACTCATTTTCTCGCCATTCACGGTGAGGAAGCCATTATGCACCCAAAGCTTCGCATAATGCGAATGCGGGTGGGCGCAGCAGCTTTGCGCAATTTCATTTTCATGATGCGGGAACATGAGGTCCGACCCACCGCCGTGAATGTCAAAATCATCGCCGAGATATTGGCTGCTCATGGCCGAGCATTCAATGTGCCAGCCGGGGCGACCTTTGCCCCATGGGCTGTCAAACACGCTGGACGGGTCATCTTCGGCGTCGGTTGGTTTCCACAATACAAAATCACCCGGATGTTTTTTATAAGACTCCACATCCACGCGGGCGCCGGCTTGCAGATCGTCCAGCTTGCGGCCAGAAAGCATGCCATATTGCCATGCCACATTCGCGCTCTCGCTGGTGACAGCAAACAACACATGCTCTTGGGATACATAAGCATTGCCGTTCGCAATCAGTTTTTCAATGATGCTAATCATCTGTGGAATATGCTCGGTCGCGCGCGGCTCGATCGTCGGCGGCAGCACATTGAGCGCGCCTACATCCGCGTGGAATTGCGCGGTGATTTCTGAGGTCAGCGCTTGAATCGAAATACCACGCTGAATTGCTGCGGCATTAATTTTATCGTCCACATCCGTAATATTACGCACGAAGGTCACGTTGCTTTCGCCATACACATGGCGCAGCAGGCGAAACAACACGTCATATACCACCACGGAACGCGCATTGCCCAAATGCGGGCGGTCATACACCGTTGGCCCACAGACATACATGCCAATCTTCCCGGCTGTGTGCGGTTGCAGTGCGTCCTTGCGGCGGGTGAGGGTGTTATAGAGTTGAATGGTCGTCATCGTGCTACGCTGCCTCACCGCGAAGGCGAGCAATCGCTTTTTCACGTGGGAGTAGCGCGAGCACCGCTTTCAGCTCTGGTCCATCCTCACGGCCGGTCAGCGCGCGGCGCAGCGGCATGAAAAGTTCTTTGCCTTTGCGGCCGGTTTTTTCTTTCACCGCATTCGTCCATTCCGAAAAGCTATTGTCAGACCATGCGGCTGGGTAAAGTTCAGCGGCTTGTTTGGTATAATCTGCATCATCATTGGCAGGGGCAGCAATCGGTTGATGCAAAATATTCCACCAGTCTTTTGCTTCAGAAATTTTGTGCAGATTGCCACGCACCGAATTCCAGAACGCTTCATCCACAGCACTTCCGCTTAGTTTTTGCTGCACTGCACCAAATGGGAGTTGCTGCACAATTTTTCCGTTCAATCGTTCGAGCTCCACTTGGTCGTAATTCGCAGGGGCGCGGCCAAATTTGCTGATGTCAAATGCGGCAATCAGGGTGCTCATTTCGGCAATGGGTTCGATGGGGTCGGAGGTGCCAAGGCGGGCGAGCAGCGAGTTGATGGCCATCGCTTCCAAGCCTTCTTCACGAAGGGATCGAATGTCCCCGCCGCCCGTGCGTTTAGAAAGTTCACCGTCTTTGGTTTTAATCAGTGCCATATGCCCAAAAGTAGGGATGGCGCTGCCCATGGCAGTGAAAATTTGCGTTTGCACCGCGGTATTTGTCACATGGTCTTCGCCGCGCAAAATATGGCTGATGTTGTAATCAATATCGTCCACCACGGAGCAGAAGGTATAAAGCGGAATACCGTCCGCACGCACGAGCACAGGGTCAGAGACCGTGCGCGCATTAATGCGCACTTCGCCGCGAATCATGTCGTTCCACACAATATCGCCATCCGCTAGCAAGAAGCGCCAGTGCGGCTTGCGGCCTTCCGCTTCATGTTTTGCTTTTTGTTCATCGGTGAGTTTCAGTGCCGCGCGATCATAGATGGGAGGCAAGCCACGGCCAGAAAGCATTTTGCGTTTGAATTCGAGTTCTTCTGCCGTTTCATAGCAGGCATAGAGGCGGCCAGCGGCAATCAGTTGGGCTTTCGCTTCGTCATAGCGGGCAAAGCGTTCCGACTCACGAAACATGTCGCCGTCCCACTTCATGCCAAGCCAGATCAAGTCTTCCAAAATCGCATCTTCAAATTTTTGCAAAGAACGTTCTTTGTCCGTGTCGTCTAAACGCAGCAAAAATTCACCGCCTTGTTTTTTGGCAAATAGGAAATTCACCAGCGCGGTGCGGATATTGCCGACATGTAAAAAGCCGGTGGGAGAGGGAGCGAAACGAACGCGAACGGTCATGAGAAAGCCTTGGTCGATAAAGTTGAATGCCAAGGTTGATAACAGATTTTAGATGCGTTTGGAAAGAAAAATGGCAGTTTTGGTGATGCCGCGAATCGCAGCAGAAAGCGCTGCATAGGCAGGGGCATCCGTTGCGCCATGGGCAAGGCCTGTATCGTGATGTTCCAGTTCTTCGGCGCGGAATTGCTCGATTTTTTCGGCCAATTCAGGGGCGTGGGCGCTAGCCACGGGCGTTTGTTCGCGGTAATGTTCGTCAATCACGCTTTCCACCGCCACCGTGCAGGCCATGGCGGCTTCTGTTCCCATTTTAGCGGTCATCGCGCCCAGCAAAAACCCACCCACATGCCATAGCGGCATGAGCGCCGTGGGGCGCACACGTTCGCGTTTTAGCGCCGCATCAAAATAATCCAAATGCTCTTGTTCTTGTGCGGCCATATGTTCTACCAGCGCGCGTGCCTGCGGGTCTTTCAGCGTGGCAAGTTGGCCTTGGTAAATGCGTTTAGCGCCATACTCGCCCGCGTGGTTCACGCGCAGCATTCGCTTTTTTACATCCTGCCAAGGGAGGAAATCTTCAATCATTCGCGCACCCAGCGTTGAAACCCAAAGGCGGCCAGCGCAAAGCAAAGCAGCACATTGGCATTGGCCATCGTAAATCCTGGGAAAAACTCTGCGGGCACGTCGCAACGGGCGGCTTTAGCGCCAAGCAGTTGGGCTTTAAGTGCATCAAACCCTCCGCCAATGCCGCCATTGGTGCAGGTTTCCATCGGCATAATAATGTGGCGTTCCACCAAGCTATGGTAAATGCCCACCCCCGCATTGGCAAAAAGCGCCACCACCGACGCTAATAATAGAGCGCGTGCAAAGGCAGGGTGCTCCTCAAACGTCATGGCTGCCAGCAGCGCCAGCATGATGACCGCCACATGCGGCACGCGTTGCCACAGGCAGAGCGGGCAAGGCGCCCAGTCAAAACCATATTGCGAAATAAGCGCCCCCGCCATGGCGCCAGCGCAGCCAAGAGCAAGGACTAAATGGGGGCGAAACGCCGAAGAAAGCCAGTATTTTTGCATGGGCGCAGTGTAGGCCGTGCGCGGGCGGTTGGCAAGAGAGACAATGTCCCCGAAGAAAGATACTTGACCGCAGCAAAACGGTGGCTATATTGCGGCCTCTTCCAAGCGAACTATTTTATATGGTCGCATGTGCCCCGGTGGTGGAATTGGTAGACGCGCTGGACTC
>JAIXRX010000063.1 GCA_027485005.1 Alphaproteobacteria bacterium | reverse complement strand
GCGTCCCGCATTTCTTGTTTGAGATGCACCCACACGAGTTGCTGACGTTGGCGCAAATCTTGTGCGCGTAGGCTAATGTGTGCCAGCTGCTCTTTTGAGGTCAAGCCATCATCGCTGTACTTTATCAGATTATGTAGCACATGATCTTTGAGACCCGCGACTCGTACCATAAAAAATTCATCTAAGTTTGAGGCGCAAATCGAAAGAAATTTCACGCGTTCATAGAGTGGATTTTTTGGGTTCTCAGCTTCTTCCAGCACGCGAGTGTTGAAGGCCAGCCACGATAATTCGCGGTTAATGAAACGCGCTTCTTCAGTGGGAAGAAACGGGCTATTCTCAGGAAGGGTCGGTATAAGTTTGTTTGACATCTGGCTCAGAAGAATTCATAGGCAATAAATTACAAATATCATTGTTATGGCCATGCAGACAAGCGCGAACTCACGTTATCTTTTTTTAATGCGTCATGCGAAAGCAGCAAATGCTAGCGCGTATGACGACGACCATGCGCGTCCTTTGACTGAGATTGGGCTGGATGCTGCAAGGCGTATAGGGCAGCATTGGCAAGCCATTTGGCCTCTGCCCGAGTGGGTGTGGTGTTCAGATGCCATGCGCACCAAACAAACATTTTTAGAGCTACAAAAAGGGTTGGGTGCTGAACTGCCGGTGCAATTTGACAACGCTCTCTACATGGCATCAACAGGTGATATGCTCGCCATGTTACAGCGCACACCTGCCGCGATTGAGCGGGTGTTGATGGTAGCGCATAACCCAGGCACTCACCATCTTGCACATACGTTGGCAAGTGACGCAAGTTTGGATGTGCATGATGCATTAAATCATAAATATCCCACCGGAACCCTCAGCGTTTTTCGTGTGCCCAATGAAATGGCGTGGGGCGATTTAGCCCCAGCAAGCCTCACGCTTGAAGCGCTGGTGATGCCAAAGAAAATATAGCGTTAGCCTAATTTGGCCGCAAGTTTATCCAGTGAGTGTAAAAGTTCTACTCCGATTTCACCGCCGTCGCCCTCAATGCCTTGGCCAAAAATAACCATCAAACCTTCCACATGTTTACGCAAAACAACAAGATGATCGGTTTTCGCTCGATAACCTTCGTCACAAAAAACATACAGCTTGCGCGCTACTTCAGACCCAAGCGGATAGCCAAACGTCCCCGCGCGCGATTTGATTTGCAGCACCAGGCGGCTGAAATCCTCTAGTAAGACGGCGTCCCAAGATGTTTCTTCAAGCACTTTCATTTTACCCATCAGGCTTTGAACATCTTGGCGAAGAAATTCAAAGAACTCAGGTTTTTTACGGTGAATGGCCTGTTCTGCCTGATCTAGCATATCATCGCTAAGCAGCTCTCGGATGTTAGCATCCACACCAATTTTTTCCTTAAGCGAGAAATCTGGGTCAAGGATGATTGGATCTTCATCTGGATTAGAAGGAGGAATAACATCAGTCATCATTCGGGTCATGCGTCAACCTTTGCGCGCGGTTTCTCAGCGCTCTTGCGGCTAATAGGTTTGATTTTTTTCTTGCGTCGTTCTCCGTTTGTCTCTTTTGCTTTGCGGCGGCGGTCTGGGCCTTTATAAACATGCGCTAGAATAAAACTACGAGGGTTATCGATCACTTGTACAATGCGCTCAAATAATGATTTAGCATTGAAAGGTTTGATAAGATATTCTGTGACCCCTGCGTCTCGCGCGGTTCTCACATCCTTTAGTTCTGCTTTGCCAGTTAACATAATAATCGGAACGAACCGATTCGGAGAATCTGGTGAACCGCGGAGATAGTTTAAAAATTCAATGCCGTCCATCGGTGCAATCTTCCAGTCCATGATCACCAAATCCACAGTGTTTTCTTGCATGGCCTGCAGGGCTTGAGTGGTGTTATTCATGATGTGTACATTAGTAAAACCTACGACGCGTAAAACGTCTTTCACTAACATTGCAATATGCCAATCTTCATCAACAATTAACACGCGCAGACGAGATAGGCGCGATACCAGCGTCCGTACTGCACTGCGTTGTGTATTGTGCTCGACTAACATATCGGCTCTCTTGGCTCCCTGCCTAATTTTTTATTATTTTATATTATCAAATAATAATTTAGCAAAAAAAAGTTTAATTTGTGTTAACGTCTAGTCCTTCTGGTGAATGTGTTTTTGCAGCCAGTTTAAGGGCGGGGATGGTGAGGCGCTGGCTTTGACCTTCCGCACAATACACCAGCCATTGTACACAGGCTAAAACGGCTGGAAAGCTACGATCTAAACGTGGGAGTAGAAAGGCCAGCGTGTTGTCAGGCACAAAAAGCTGGGCGTCTTGGAGCTGTTTTCTTAGCAAGGCCTCCATCAGTGCATCGTCAGGCGTAAGCATGCTGGCTTTAGGAAGAGAATCCAAGCGTGAGCGTATATCAGCAGGCAGATGGGTAAGGTCGGCTGCTGTTTGGCTGGAGGTCAGCAGTAACTTGGTATTGGGCTGTAATTGAGCCGCTTGCAGAGCAAAAAGCAAAGGCGCGGCAGGTAGATGTTCAATATTTTCTAGCACCGCATGGGTGCGGCCATGTAATAAAGCGGCTGCTTCATGTGTGCTAAGTGTTTCGGCTTTTAGCCAGATGGCATTGGTTTGTGCAGCAAACAGATGAGCCAAATGAGTTTTACCAGCGCCTTTGGGGCCGACTAATAACAATCCATAGTCTGCCCATATATTGGGTTGCAACACCATGTCGGTTGCTACTTGATTGGCAGGGGTAATGAGCCAGTCATCTCCAGCATAAGAGGGGGGTTGATAAAAGGTAAAGTGGTGTTGCAAACTTAGGCTCCACCTTGATAAAGGCTGCTTTGGCGATATTCTTGCAAAAAGAACTTCACCACCACCCCGATAATGGCCGTGAGTGGCACGGCCAACACCACACCCACTGCGCCCAGTAAGGCCCCACCTGCTAACATCCCAAAAATTAGCCACATGGGATGAAGGCCCACACGTTCACCCACAAATTTAGGAGTCAGGAAATTGCTCTCCAATGTTTGTCCTACAATAAAGACCAGTCCAACCAAAGCGATGGGCTGCCAAGTGCCGAATTGTGCCCATGCCACCGCCACAGCAATGATGCCTGCAATGGCCGTACCTGCATAGGGTACCACCAGCAACAAGCCTGCCAATAAACCAATGAGCCAGCCGGAATTCAAGCCCACCAGCGTGAGCCCCAACCCATAGACGACTCCCATCACCAGACAGACATTGAGCTGGCCACGGAGAAAACCAGCAATCGTATCATCGATCTTTTGTAGTTGTTCGCGGATAGTTGGCGCATAAGGGCGGGGTAATAAATCATCAATCGCACGGGTGATGTTATCCCAATCACGCAGGCAATAAAACGCCACCACAGGCGTAATGAGCAAGAGTGAAAACAAATTTAGCAGTGCCATGCCTGAGGCCAACGCGCCCAATGCAAAATTGCCCAATGAATTAGCTAATTGCTGTGAGAGTCCCGCCATTTGCGCTTCCGCTTTTGCCACAGATTCTTCAGGGAAAATGCCTTTCAACTGTGCCCATTCTTGTTGAAGCAAGGCTTTGATCTGCAAGAGATATTGCGGGGCGGAGGCCACGAGATAATGTGCTTGGTCAAGCAGCGCAGGTAAAGCAAAGGCACCAAGCAAAATAAACGCTCCAAAACACAAAGCAATCACTAATGCAGTGGCACCCGCACGAGGGAATTTAAATGTTTCAAGTTGATCGACAACGGGATCAAGCAGATAAGCAAGCAACATACCCACCACAAAGGGCAAGAGAATGCTTTGAACGGCAATGATAAACCAGCCCAAAAGCAAGATAATAATGACCCAAGTCAACCATTTGCGGTCTGATGTTAGAAACATAAAAACTCCCTATTCTTTGCTAGGATAAGCACTAAGCAATAATTTATCTTTGAGTGGGGTAACATAGATATGCGCTTCTTTCATCGCCTTGCCAAGTTCGGCGGGTGCACCTTGAAAGGCGATGTCCATCTCGACTTGTGAGGTGCTGATATCGATCGGATCGACCGACTGGATCATGGGGAGTGCCACAAGTTTTCTGCGCATCTGTGCCCAATCCACTGCCCGTATAATTTTTGCAATTGCCCGAATGCGCTGTTGGGTTTCCTTACTGGCAGGTGCCAGATTTTCACGAAAAGTAGCGGCTGAATGTTGCATCATTTCTTCGGCAGTACGTGTAAGGCGCGCAATGTCACTTTCACCCGTTTTAGCAGCAAAAGTCTGGTAGCTATCTTGTGTGTTACCCTGTTGCAAACGGCGAATGCTTACTTTAAGCGGACTAAGTGCTTGGGCTTTTTCCTGTGATGCAATCAGGACCAGTACCTCTTGTGTGCCGTAGCGTTTGATAATACTTTCAAAATCTGCATAGCGGCCTTCATAAGCCTTTTTGAGGGTTAACTCGCGCGTGTCTTTAGGGTCGCCCGTGGGCATCACCACTTTGTTTTGGCCGTATTCAAGTGCGGCGCGGTTCAGCGCTTTGCGCCACACATTATCCGTTTCCCATAACATTTGGTTTCCTGCCACGTCGTAGACTGGCACAATGAGCGTGGTATTGGTGGTAATTTCTTTGGTGGAAAGTGGTTTGCTGGGGGCAATGCCGGGATCTGGCAGAGCACGTATTCGTCCCCCTATCATGGCTGAAATAGCCTCTGGCTCGAAGGTAATCGTTAATGTCCCGCGATAGGTTGTGGCGGTCTTAATCTCCTGTTTGACCTCATAATTTTTTACCATTTTCTTGATTTTATTAAAATCAAGCTGAGATAATATGGCTTCAGCACGCTCTGGCGTTTGGCGTCTTAATACGCTCTCCAACGCCCTAGTTTCTGCCTCTAAAAAGGCATCACTACGGGCAATTTCACTGGTTTCAGCCACTTTTTCTACCTTTACTGTGGCTTGGGTATAGGTTTCATTCGCTAGTATTTCACTGGCGGTGGGAAGGACTGGCGCATCGGAAGCGGTGGCGGGTAAAATGAGGTCAATCGGGCGTTCTAATACTAGTTCTGTCGGTATCTTAGAGGCGACTGTGGCGGAGGTGCTGGGGTTTTGCACAGCAGGTGCGGAGGTTTCCACAGGAATTGCAGGGGCGGCGTTGGTTGCCAGAGGAAATGCTACAAGTGGCGCAAGCACTAGGATAAGCGCCATGGAAATATTGCGAAAAATGCGCACAAAAAGCATGAAACTAAAACCTTTTACTTATTTCTTTAATTTTGAGCGAATCGCTTCTTGCAAGCTCGCAGTAAGCGCCATAATAACAAGCACATGCAATGAATACTACCAATTATTGAGTTAGGAGCCAGATATGTCGGCAAATTCCCCCTCTCTTTCATACGCCACCGCTGGTGTGGATATTGACGCAGGAAATGCGCTCGTTGAACGCATTAAGCCGCTGGCAAAAGCCACTACGCGCGCAGGCGTGCTGGGTGGGCTTGGTGGTTTTGGCGCGTTGTTTGACGTGAAGGCCTTGGGCATGAAAGACCCGCTTTTGGTGTCTGGCACGGACGGCGTGGGCACCAAACTCAAAATCGCGCAAATCACAGGCCGCCATGACACGATTGGTATCGATTTAGTGGCCATGTGCGTGAATGATTTGATTGTGCAGGGCGCACAACCGCTGTTCTTCCTTGATTATTTTGCGACTGGCAAACTTTCTGTCGATGAAGCGGCCAGCGTGATTGCAGGGATTGCTGAAGGTTGCAAACAGTCCGACTGCGCGCTGATTGGCGGTGAAACCGCCGAAATGCCAGGCATGTATGGCGCTGGAGAATACGACCTTGCGGGCTTTTGTGTGGGCGCGGTAGAGCGCGACGCGGTGTTGCCACAACCAACCATTGGAGCGGGTGATGTGGTGCTTGGTTTGGCGTCATCTGGGGCGCATTCCAACGGTTATTCATTGGTGCGTAAAGTGATGGAAGCGGCAGGCGCAAAATATGATGATGCATGCCCATTTGCGACTGGAAAAACGTTTGCGGATGTGTGGCTGACCCCAACGCGCATTTATGTGAAAAACCTCATCAAAGCATTTGGCGCAGGCGGCATTAAAGGCCTCGCGCATATTACCGGTGGTGGCGTAGTAGAGAATTTACCGCGCGTCTTGCCAGAAAAAATCATGGCAGAAATTGACGCGAAAAGCTGGCCACAACCCGCATGGTTCCAGTGGTTACAGGAAAAAGGCAATGTGCCTGCGGAAGATATGTGGCGCACCTTTAATGCTGGCATTGGCATGGCGCTGGTGGTGGACGCCGCGCGCGCAGACGCGATTGAAGCGATGCTGAAGGCGGATGGTGAAACAGTCTATCGGATTGGCAAACTTTACGCATCTGATCGCGTGAAATCGCATGTGGTGATGAAGGGGCTTTAATGTCTGATCCACGCGTGGCCGTTCTTATTTCGGGCAGTGGAAGCAACCTGCAAGCCTTAATCGACGCCGCGGAATTTCCAAGCTATCCCGCTAAAATCGCATTAGTGATTTCGAATAAAGCCGATGCGTTTGGCCTTGAGCGCGCGAAAAAAGCTGGCATCCCCACGCAAGTGATTT
>JAIXRX010000143.1 GCA_027485005.1 Alphaproteobacteria bacterium | reverse complement strand
TTAGAAGTCCCACTTATCCGCCCTGCAAAGCCACCCAAATAATAGGTGGCACTGCTTGTAGCGCTAGAATTATTACTAACTGACCCGGAAGATTGGTTATTTGTGAAAATACTGGTAGCACGCTCATCATACCCTACAAAACCTCCGACGGATGTAGTGGTTGCTACACCATTATAGCTGACATTGCCTGTCGCGTTCGAATCGGCGATGGTGCCAGTAGAATTATTATAGCCAATCAAGCCACCATTATGCGAAGTGGTGCCATTAAGTGTGTTCATCACATTGCCGGTAGCGGATACGTTAGCAATCGAGGTCGCGGTATTGTTTCCGTTCTGGCCGATCAGTCCACCAACATAAGTCGATGCATTGCCTGTATAACCAGAGACATAACTTGCCGTAACAGAACCAGAAGCAGAAGAACTTCCGTTTAGGCTTAGCGCTGTGGAGATCCAGCCGATTAATCCACCAAGATTGGCAACCGAGATTCCAGTGGATGTACCTTTGTAAAGATATGAAACGGGATTGGTAGACGTGATGGCTGAGAGCGTGCTGCCAGCATATTGCCCAACAAGTCCGCCAATGTAATTCGTGTGTATACTAGAGCTGCTATTTTGCGTAGTTGCGTTAATGCTCCCAGTTTGACTGTAAGAGTTGGTAATATTTCCAGAGCTGTAACCCGCTAACCCGCCCGCATAAGTAGTAGCATTACCTGAGCCCGTAAAAAGATAGGAGATATTGCCAGAAGCGTTGCTGTTGCTGATGCCTCCCACAGCACTGCCTATCAGTCCGCCTGCATAACCGCCGATGGGAGCAGTAACGGAAACATTTCCGGTGGCATCGCTGTTATCGGTCCATCCTGTTTGTGCATAACCTACCAAGCCCCCCACATATGCGTTAGTTGAACTGTTGGTACTATTATCATAGATGACGCTGCCAGTGGCGTGGGCACTACTTAATGCAGGAGAACCAGAGGTAGTCAGGTTACTGTACAGCAAACCGACCAACCCACCGAGATAATTGCTCCCGCCCTTTAATGTGCTGCTGACATTACCAGAGGCTGATACATTTGAAAGCGCAACGGCTGTGTTATTTCCTGCCTGACCAGTTAATCCACCAAGATATCCATTCACATTGCCGATATATCCTGGAGCGTAACCTGCAGTAACGGTTCCTGAAGCAGAGGATGTTGTATTTAAATTGACTGCTGTTGTCATAGATCCAATCAGTCCACCCATATAGGTGGTAGAAGTGCCTGTGGATGTACCTTTGTAGAGATATGAGACAGGATTAGATGAGCTAAGTGTCGACAGTGTGCTGCCTGCATATTGCCCAACCAGTCCACCAATATAATTGGTATGTGCAGTGGTCGTGCTGTTTTGAGTCGTCACACTAACGGCGCCTGTCTGACTGTAAGAATCCGTGATCGGGCTGGCACTATAACCAGCAAGTCCGCCGACATTGCTGGTGCCCGCCGCAGATCCGGTGAAGAGATGTGAAACAGCACCAGTCGCATAGCTGTTACTAATGCCCCCCGCAGCATTGCCCACCAATCCACCCACAGAAGCGGCTGTGGCAGAATTAGCAGAAACATTTCCGGTAGCAGAGCTGCTATTCACCCATCCACGTTGTAGGTATCCAATCAAGCCACCCACATTATTTGATGTCGAAGTGCTACTATTCTCATAGGTCACGCTATTGGTAGAAGATGCTCCAGTTAATGCAGGAGAACCAGATGTAATGAGAGAGCTATTCAACCAGCCAATCAAACCACCAATGTAGTTATTGCCGCCTTTAAGGGTGCTGCTAACATTGCCGGAAGCAGAAATATTTGAAAGGGCTACGGCTGTATTATTCCCAGCTTGTCCGATCAGGCCGCCAATGTAGCTATGGATGTTGCCGTTGTAACCAGATGCATAATTTGCAGTCACAGTGCCTGAGGTGGAATTATTGGTGAATGAACCTGAAGTTGTTCCTAAATAGCCAGCCAATCCCCCCATATACACAGAAGAGGTACCGGTTGATGTACCGTTATAGATGTATGAAACATTGACGGGCGAGGTGATATTGCTGAACGAGCCCGTGGTTAAAAATCCAACTTGACCACCAATATAAAATGCATGTGCGGTGCTTCCGATGGGGCTGGATGTGCCAATCACATCAAATGTGTTGCTGCTGGAGCTGCCCGTGAGCGTGCCGGTGATAAGCCCTGCAAATCCACCGAGATAGGACGTGGTAGCCGTAGATGTATTGGCTACACGCCCGCTGGAAGTATTATTACTAAAATTGCTTGTGGCGCGATCATCATATCCCACAAATCCTCCCACAGCGCTAGTTGTCGCGGTCCCGATATAGCTGACATTACCCGTCGCGCTAGAACTGCCAATAGTGCCTGTGGAGCTGCTATACCCAATGAGTCCGCCATTATATTGGAGGTTACCGTTAAGCGTGTTCGTCACATTGCCGCTCGCGGATACATTGGAAAGAGAGGTAATGGTATTATTTCCGTTTTGTCCAATCAACCCACCGAGGTAGCCGTTCACTGTGCCAGTATAACCGGATACATAACCGGCCGTAACAGAACCAGAAGCAGAAGAAGTAGTGCTAAGATTTGCCGCAGTACTCAGAAATCCGATTAATCCACCAAGATTGGCAACGGAGATTCCTGTGGATGTACCTTTGTAGAGATATGAGACAGGATTCGATGAGCTAAGTGTCGACAGTGTGCTACCCGCATATTGCCCAACGAGGCCGCCAATATAATTGGTATGTGCGGTGGTCGTGCTATTTTGTGTTGTCACGGTGACGGCGCCTGTCTGACTGTAAGAATCCGTAATCGCACCGCTGCTATAGCCAGCAAGTCCGCCGGCATAGCTTGTGCCTGCCGCAGATCCAGTAAACAGGTGGGTAACATCACCAGTCGCATAACTATTGCTAATCCCACTGACGGTACTTCCCACAAGCCCACCAACATAACTTCCCGTTGGCGAGGTAGCGGAGACATCCCCTGTGGCATAACTATTATTAATCCAGCCTGCTTGCGTATAACCTACCAGTCCACCAACTCTAACACTAGAAGAGGCGTTAGAGCTATTGTCGTAAGAGACATCATTCGTTGTGAATGCACCGCTCAATGAAGGAGAGCCTGAGGTAGTCAGGGTACTATAGAGATAACCAATCAAACCACCGATATAGTTATTGCCGCCTTTGAGAGTGCTGCTGACATTGCCAGAAGCAGAAACATTTGAGAATGACGCTGCGCCGTTATTTCCCGCCTGCCCAATCAACCCACCGATATAGCCCCCCGAGTTACCCGTATAGCCGGACACATAACTAGCAGCGACGGTACCAGACGAAGAAGCGGTATTAAGGGTAGCTGCGCCGGAAACAAATCCAATTAATCCACCAAGATATGCCAGGGAAGCCCCTGTCGACGTGCTTTTATGAAAATAAGAGATAGGGCTAGAAGATGTCAGCGTGTTCAGGCTAGTACCTGTGTATTGACCAATCAACCCGCCGACATAATGTGTAGGAGTACCAGTGCCACTATTTTGCAAAGTGAAGCTAACCCCACTATTTGCACTGGATGCATTTCTAATGGTTCCCGAACTTGCCCCCATCATGCCGCCAACCGTCGTGAGGGGACTGCTGGTACCAGAACCAGAAAAAGTATAATTCACATTGCCACTGGTAGACACATTTGCAACGGTGCCACTACCAGATCCCGCGAGAATACCGACATTATTATTGGTAGCGCCCGTGTAGTTTTGCGTCACATCCATGCCTAACGATAGGTTACGGATAGTACCGTTGTTGATACCGAACAAACCAACATTGGTTGTTGCTGCCGCAGCGTTCATGGTGAGGCCGCTGATAGAACAATTACTGCCGCCAGCTAGTTGGCAATATTGGCCGTCCAATCGCCCGGTAAAAGTTCCCATTGGGGTGTCTGAGTTAAAAGCCGCGCCCCCGCCCGCGATATTTTTACCAAGCGCGTAATTCCCGCTAAGGCCACTGTTGATAGCGGCTAAGTCGCTGACGGTATTTACTAGCTGATAAGCGGTGAACTGGCTGTTGAGACTTAAACTCGTCGGTGCAACCCACGCGCCGTTTGTGGTTTGGGTGCCCGCAGTATAAGTCCCGCCATAAGCGGCGCGATCATAAAATATCGAAACTGCACCCGTGCTTCCAGAAAAATTAATAGTTCCGTTATTTGTAAAGGAACCACCATTATTGACACCGGTTGCATCTGCACGAAGAGATAATAATACAGGAAGATCTGTATTGACCATGGAGCCGTTATAGGTGTTTGCGATAGTAACACCACTGTTAATGGTAATACTTCCATAGGCATCTAAGCTTAAACGGTTTGCGGTGCTCCATGAAATATTATTTGCAACCGTAATATTGCCCGCCTGAGCACCAGATACACCAGTATTGATAACCACATTACTGTTACCCAATAAGGTTTCTAAATCTGATACAAGAAGAATGGAATCATTGCCTGTTGGAGTACATACTCCGCCACTGCAGTTTGCAAAGGGAGAAGATACGGAAGATTGTATAATAATATTTTGTGGATCCAATAAGAATGTTCCCACATTGCCATTCGGTGCAGAAAGATCGACATTGCCTTTGAACTTTAAGAGGCCTTTGCTTGAAACTTCTGCAAAGCCACCATTGCCTGAGTTTTGTCCAGCTTTTGCGGTAATGGTTCCTTGGTAATCGGTGGTGTGATCTGACCAAACAACAACATTGCCGCCACTGCCATGGTTTCCGGTCGCATCAGCACTGATAGTGCTTGTTTTGTCGATATTGGTGGTTTTAGCTCGGGCAAGATTGCCACCGCCGTGCTTATCTCCACCGATTTTAATGTTGCCACCATTTTCTTTGCCTGATGCAGTAATTGTTGAATTAGTGATGTTGATTTGCTCGCCTGTAATTGTGGCGTTCCCACCAGATACCCCACTAGCATCAATATGTGCATTTGTAATGTTGACTTGGCCACTGGCATGACCATCAGCATCCTCACTACTGATAATGATTTTCCCACCCTTTTGAGAAATGCTACTTGCGTTTAGGTTTCCTTTAACATTCACGGCTTGATTGATGACGGTGCGTGCTGTTCTCGCGGATAAAGCAATTTGGCTTGCGGTAATCGTGCCATTATTCTCTACAAGCGCCTCAATCGGTAAACCATTCTCATCTTTGAGAGTGTCTTTGATATCATCGTTTATCCCATAGGAAATCAGACCATCACCATACAAATCAACGGCGAAGCCTTCTCCAGAAGCAAGATTAACTTTCCCCCCATTGGCGATAATAACGCCGTTATTCTTAACATGGGGTGCCACAAAGGCAGCTACGCCCGCTTCTTTTATGGTGATTTCACCCTCATTAACAATGGATGCATTTGCATGATTCTGAACTTTTTTAAAATTAAAATGATCAGACTTGAAATCTTCATCACTAATCTGGTGGGTGGTTGCAATCAAACCCGCAGCATCAACCTTTGATGATTTGCCAAACACAATTCCATTGGGATTGGTCAGAATAATTTTTCCGTTCGCAGTAACTTTTCCCAATATCTTAGAGGCATTGTTTCCAACCACACGATTCAAAGTGATAGAGCTGCTATTGGGTTGCTTAAATTCTGTGATTTCATTCTCATTCACAGAGAAATCTTGCCAGTGAATCACTGCTTTATCGGATGTTTGGGTAATGGTTGTTCTAGTGCTATCCAGGTTATTGACAGTGGCGGATCCTGATATAACTTGTGAGCCATCTGGATTAGCGTATGCAGTGCTAAACGATCCTGCAAACATGCAAAAGAGGATTGAGCGCGAAAAAAAATCGCGCCTAAAACTTCTTTTGTTAGGAAGAATTGTTTGCATTCCGTTAATTTGTCCCTTGTTCAATAAGAGGACAAATTTACAGTAAATCAGGTAAACAACTGTTTAACTTCTTCTTTTTAGCTAAGGGATTTCAACTAAGCTTAGTCTTTTTTAACCGCTTTGTTAAAAATACAACAGCCTTATTGTTTATATAATACAATTGCTTAATTAGAATTGAAGGCTTGTATAAAACATAATCTGGGTAGGGGCTGGTTTTTCTCCAGAGATATCCTGATTTAATGGTAGGCCTAGCACAAGCTCTCCTTGTAGTGCTGAGTAAAGAGCGGCGCGCGTTCCTAGGCCAGCAGAGCTGGCACTCTCGAAGCGTTCTTCATTGTTTGTTATAGGGCCTCTACGTGTTACAATACCCCAATCTCCAAAGGCATAAATTTGTAACCCAATTTCGTCACCTAATTGTATATTTTTAGCAATCTCTACTCCTCCCATCATGCAGTTGTCGCCAGATATGAGGGCATTTTCATATCCTTGTCCATACACGCTGCCACCATAAAAACATTGGGATATTGCTAATAATGCACCAGAGAGAGATTGTTGTATATTCGCTGAAATGGTGGCTGAGTAATTTTCGAGATGTGTAGAATAGTAGTCTAGTGGCTGACTATATGACCCAGAAAACATAAGTTTTGTATATTCTGATGAGCCATGGAGGCGACTCCGTAATGGGTTGCTATCTTTCGTCGCACCGAGTGACGGCAGTCCCTTTTCAACGCTTATTTCAGTTTGGCTATAGCCATTTCTTTTGTCTATATAATCAAATTGTCCGTAAGCACTTAACGCCCTAACTCTATCCTCATAAAGCTTTCCAGCAAAAGTTTCCGTGTTGCTGTTAATGCCTCTTAATGCCAAGCCAGAGTATAGGTTTAGCTGTCTAGATCTAATCAAGGGATGGTCTATCTGTAGATTGAAGCTTTGGCTTTCGCCTTCGAAATCAATTATCGATAGTATGCCTTCGTTGGGAGCCTCTTTTGATTCCTGTATTCCTACGCTGAGCCGTGTGCCTTCAGCACTTAGTGCAGTTGTCCAACTGACCCCCTGCTGATTATATAGATTGCATGACAGTCCACAGCTTTTGGAAACTTTAATGCTGTCGGTGCCATTAATGAAGCCGTTGACATTTGAACTCCATTTAAAGTTCATTCGTCCCAATGTTCTATTTAAATGATTATCAACCAGAAGAGATGTTTGAATTGGCTTGCGCGCGAGTTTAATTAACAGGTCAGAAGCATTCTCTGTTTTAGAACGTGTAAAGACAGCTTGTGCCACATATCCTGGCTGATCATTGATCAAGAGCATAAAGCGCTCCAGATCTTTTTGCTGAAGAGGCTGTGATGCTTTGATTTTATTAGCCATTGCCTGAATTATTTTTGGCGTAATAACGCCGGCCTCATTTTGAAAAATAATTTTTTCTACAAAACCTTCTGTGATTTGTATAATGGCATTGCCGCTACTAATTTCTTGATTAGGAATAAATGCAAAAGATAAAGCGAGTCCTTTATCAGCATAATATTCAGTGATTGCGTTTGCGATCTCATATATTTGAGAAACGCTAATAACTTTCCCCTTATATTCACTCCAAAGATACTCTAGTTCATCAGCGCTTACCGCCTTGTTCCCGCGTATAGACAATTTTTTTAACGTAAAGTTTATGTCGGCTGCTGTTTTTGGAGAAGGCAGAGCGAGCGATGGAAGAGTATAATCTTTTTGCAGGGGAACTCTAGACTTTCCTAGATCTTTTTGTTCACGCCCTGGAACGATGTTGTAAGTTGATTGTGCATAACTATCGGTAGAAAGAAAAATACTTAAAAAAGCCAAAATCAGTAAAGTGATAGAACATGCACTGTTTAAATTAAAGCGATACAGTATGGGGTTTTTATTGTTTTTTTGCATTTTTCCCAATTTTGTTAATGGCTATCACGTGTTCTGTTCTCTTGTGCAACAAGGCTAGATAAGCTATCATAGAAACAGCATACTTATCTTAAGAAGACTTAAGAATAATTTAGTTGTTTATTGCGCATAGTTGTTGAAAAAAGTTAATTTTCTAGAGGCTGTGTGGCCGATTTGCAGCGATTCATTTGCTAAAGAATCGATAGCGTCGTGATAGCGTGAAGCTTTCTATGGTAGCATCGCCTAAATCTACCTCATATCTAAACTTCTAGAAGCTGTATTCATATTGACTTGTTTGATTGGCACATTCGCCCCTAGAGAATCTCCGCCCAAATAGGCCCTATTTTCAACCCATCATAAAAATTCTCCAGTTATTCTGGCAAGAAAAAGCCCGCCTGAGAGGGCATGTCTGTGAAATATCAAGTATGGGAAAGGAAAATGGTGGTGGACGCAAGCGTGCAGCCAACCAGACTCCGATTCATTTAACAGCAAAAATACAGGAATGTCTTGCAATTCTAGGTGATTTTTCTTGTTTCTAGGTTATTTTCCATCGCTGTGAGAGCCACTTTCTAAGGCAAATTCCCTACAAACATAACAGGGAAACTAATTCTCTAAATTAGCAATATCAGAGACTATTTTCCGAATTAAGGTAGCTATTAAATGTATGTAGCGTCCGTCTTTTGCTATTTATAACACGCCCTCTCCATGATTCTTTTTTTATCGGCTGGATACGAAAACATCTGTTGTTTGGCATTGCTAAACAACAGATGTTTTATATTCGATCTTGCGCAGTATTGGAATTTTTTGTAGCTTACTGATGCTCGTGATAACAGGAGAATTTAATGGGAAAGACTACCGCAGCTTCAGTAGAAACCGCTTCGGATGAAGCAGTAGTTAATAGCTCACTTCCACTGTTTTTTATACGCCCTCAACCAGTCGATCGCAATCGTCATCAAGATGCTTCAGTCTTTGATGCAACCTATGCTTTTGCAAAAAATACCAATTCAATTCCTGTGAATGTGGTGGAGTGGGTGGATGCGATGAAGCACTATCCAATTGTTTTTACGATGGGCGAAAACCCAATGCCTGTGGCAGTAGTTGGGTTAGAAGAAGATAATTACTTTGTGAACGAGCAAGGAGGGTGGGAGAAAAATGCTTATATTCCCACCTATGCACGTCAATATCCATTTGTTTTCTACGAAGAGAAGCAAGGGCAGTGTGTATTGTGCGTGGATGAAGGCGCACCACATTTTTGTGCAGATGGTTCGCAGGGATTTAAATTATTTGCTGATGGTGAGCCTGATGTATTAGCGCAGCAAGCTTTGCAATTTTGCTCATCATTTTACGAGCATGCGTTAGTTACGCGTGCGTTGATGGCAGATTTAGAAAAATATAAATTACTGTCTCTGCGTGAATCAGACGTAACCTTAGCCGATGGCCATAAAATCCATATGGCGGGTTTTCAGGTGATTGATGAGGTCGCTTTTAATGCATTGAGTGATGAGATTTTTCTTGAGTTTCGTCAGCAAGGGTGGCTTCCATTTATTGCGCTTGCACTCGCTTCAACGTCCTGCTGGAAAAATCTTGTGGACCGTGCTTTTGAATTACGTTCTGGCGTAAAATAGTAAATTAATATTCAACGGATAAGTTGATCAGGGCGCGCCAGTCTTCTTGCTTATCTGCGGCGCGGCTGGAAATGATATTCGTAATCGGCTTGGCTAGATACATTTCGCCTTGTAAGCGTTCCAGTGCGTTAAAACGTACGCCGCCACCCGCAGAGCTTAAAGAACGACGCGAGTCAACACCAACAGATGGGTCAATATCCCAGGTTCGTCCAACATCATAGAATGTGAAATAGCTAATATCGGAAAGATAAGGTGTGCTCCAAGCAGCACCATAAGCTAGCTCAATTTTACCAGCAGCACCGCGGTCACCAGTGATTTCAGAGCTGTCGAATCCACGGCCAAATCGGTAGCCACCGACACCAAATTCTTCCGGCGATAAAAGCGGGTCGCTTGTCCATTGTCCTTCAGCGGCAACGAGTAGCGAGACGCGATTAACGATGGCCTGAATGCGCGAGAGGCTGCCCACGAATTTCGTAAAGACAGGTTCGCCTAATGCACGGCTCAGTGATAATTCTCCTGCTTCAGATGCGCCAAATACGTCAATTCCACGGCTGAACTCCAGTGATGCAGTGTTATAACCCGCCCACGGATCTTCGCCGTTCATTTGTGTGGAGAGGCGCAGCGCGCGCACATGATCTCGCGTTTCGATGGCTTCAAAGCCGGGCGCAAAATCGGTGCGGCTATCCGTCATATCAAAGGTGCTTTGCACATACCAATTCCATTGGCGGCTACGCACAAGTGGATATTCAAGTGAAGCACTTAGTTGGTCTGCACGACCACGCGTCTCAAGGGCACGGCCAAGGGCGCCTGGTAGGTGTGGGTTGGTCGCTGTACGGCTAGCGCTGGCAGTTGCTTTAAGGCCTTGGCTGCCAATATTGTTAGTCAATAGAACACCAGCATTTTTGAGTTCATTGGTATTGCTGCTAGTCAGGCCAGAAATCAAAATACTATCAACAATAATAGGCACATGGTTGATTTGTCCGGTGGCTTGAGCGCGTTCTGGCCCCAAATAACTGTTGCCATAGGTATCAAATCCAGCACGTGCATTATACATTTGGTGCGACACATCTAACACCATATCCACGCCGCCAGTTGCGCCATTAGCGGGGGTGAGTGTGCTTTTAGCACTAATGCCTGGCAAATCGTTGATAAGCAATAGTTGGCGTTCGATCATTTTAATCGAAGCAGGACGTTCAAGGGTTAATTGATCGGCATAATTCTGAATTTTTTTCATGAGTGCGGCGGGCACTTGCCCTTGCACTTTGACGTTATTGATGAAGCCTTCTACAATTTGCAAACGTACGGTGGCATTTTCATCTAATTCCTGCGGTGGAATACTGGTAACCGTGAGGACATATCCATGCGAGCGATAGTAGTTCGTGATCTCACCTGCAATGCGGTAGATCTCGCTAAGCGGAATTTCTTTGCCTAAATCTGCCTCGTAAATCGGGCGTAAATCACTCTCGGAAAAACGGTTATTTCCTTCAAGCACAATGGCTTTGAGTGTTAACAAAATTTTGTCTGCGCCAGCGGGTGCCGCAACGATATTCTGAGAGGGTGTTTCTACTGCGCTGGAAGGTTTTTCGAGTGGCGTAAGAGGCATTTCAGACGGTTTAGAAACACGCCCAGGGTCAACGGTTGCGGGCACTGTTTGCGCCGATAAAGAACCAGCAAATGCAGTTGCCGCTAATAGCGAAAACGTGGATACAAAGCAGCGAAAATAGCAGTGATGTGGGTGCAGCATGGCCGAGGCTCTAGGGTTTTTATATTCCTAGCGAAAACAGAGCCGTCTTACAAGCTTTTCTGCCTGATTTTCCATAAACTTAGGGAGAGTGAGTGTTGCATAAAAACGATTGCCTAAAAAAACCTTAATACATCTTAAGGGCAGGGCTCACTAGCATCTAAAAATTAACCACTTCGTAAAGGCTTCTCGCGTACTATTACACGCGAGAAAAAAATTTATAAATTTTAGTGGGTTACCCAAAGCCATGTTACCTAAATCCCTTCGCTTAACGATTCTGCTGACCACGGCGCTTTCGCCGGCGGCCAGTTTCGCTGCGCCGGAGGGTGGTAGTGTGGCGTATGGCGATGCGGATATTTCGCAAGCCGGCAAAGTCACCAATATTGCGCAGCATACCGATCGTGCCGTGCTCGATTGGCAAAAATTTAACCTCGCAGCGGACGAAACTGCGAATTTTGCCCAGCCTTCCAAATCATCCATCGCGATCAACCGCATTCACGATGTGGATCCATCGGTCATTCGCGGTAACCTGAAAGCCAACGGCACCGTCGTGCTCAGCAATGCCAACGGCGTGATGTTCAGTTCGGAAGCAACCGTCGATGTTGGTGGGCTTGTTGCATCTTCCGCTATCACTTCAAATCAGTCGGCGCGTGATTTTGTTGAAGGCCGCCGCAATGATGTGCCGCTGGACGTGGCGGGCAAGTCCACCGCGTCGGTTGTCAATGCTGGCACCATCACGGTGAAAGATGCGGGCATTGCGGGTTTTGTCGCACCACAAGTCGAAAACTCTGGCGTGATCCGCGCAACGATGGGCAAGGTGCAGCTCGCGAGTGGTGACACCGCAACGGTTGATTTGTACGGCGATGGTTTGATCAATCTCGCGGTCAGCGACAGCACAGAAAAGCAATTGGTTTCCAACCGCGGTTTAATTGAGGCGGATGGTGGCACGGTAATGTTGACGGCTGCAGCGGGCGAGAAAGTGGCGCGTGGCGTCATCACCATGGACGGTGTGATCCAGGCGCGCAGCGTAGCGAAGAAGAACGGAAAAATTATCCTGAGTGCGGATGGTTCGGTCTCCGTCAAAAATAATATCACCGCCAACAAGGGTAAAAAATCTGGTGGCAGCGCGGTCTCTGTCAGTGGTACAATTGATGCGAGCGGAAAAAACAGCGGCGAGCGCGGCGGCAGCATCACTGTCACCGGTGATAAAATCACGCTGACCAAAACCGCGCGCATTGATGCATCGGGTCACACTGGCAAAAGCAACACCGTCAGCAAAAATAATCGCAGTGCCATGCGTGACGGATCGGCAGGCGGCGACATCAAAATCGGTGGTGATTATCTCGGCCAAGGAGAAACGTCCACGGCACAAACATTATCGGTTGAACAGGGGGCGATCATCTCAGCCGACGCAATCGGTGAAGGCGATGCGGGTCGTATCATCCTCTGGTCGGATGGCGACACCACCTTCCGCGGTGACGTCTTCGCTCGTGCACTTGGCAGTAGCGGCAATGGCGGGTTCCTGGAAACCTCCGGTAAACACAACCTCACTGCCAGCGGCAATGTCAACCTTACCTCGCTGTACGGCGAGACAGGCCTCTGGCTGCTCGATCCTACCAACATCACCATTTACAACCGCGCCTACGGCGGCGGCACCGACAACTCAAACACATTCCTAACATCATACCTTGAAGCGCAATCAATCAGTGCAGATATCGCACTAAATGCCAGTAACGATATTACGCTCGACATGACCGGCGACGTGCTGAACTTCACCACGGCAAGCCGTGCGCTTACTTTGACCGCGGGTGGACAAATCCTCACGGCTTCCACGGGGGGCATTACTACCAATGGCGGTGCTGTGACGCTGAATGCGACTGGCGGCATTAATCTTGCCCACACTATGCCCATCACCACTGCCGGCGGTGCTATCAATATCAATAATGCGCTCACATTAGGTGCAGCACAAACATTCAATGCTGGCACTGGTACCATTACGACTGCCTCTACAGTTGCTGCTGGCGCCAATAATTTTACGCTTACCGCAGACGACCTTGCGCTTGGTGGAAACCTAAGCGGTACCGGCACGCTGACATTGCAACCACTTAGCACCAACCGTGCACTTAATATTAGTAATGGTGTGGGGGCGGGCACCTTCAGTCTGGATGCAACAGAAATTGGGTATTTCGCCGATGGATGGGCAGGAATTAATATTGGCCGTACGGATACCGCTTCCGCCGACCTCACCATCGGCACGAGCACTTGGACAGATCCTGTCACCTTCCGTAGTAGCTTCCGCATGCGAACGGCTGGCAATATAATTGGTACCGGCAATGCTTCCATTAGTTTCGGCGGCACTTCCGCCGGGTGGTTAGATCTAACAAATAATAATAATATTACAACTGCTGGCCAAGCGGTCACGTTTGGCAATACCTTGTGGAACTATGGAGGTACAATCACAACCTCCGGTGGGAATGTGAACTTCGCGGATGTGGTGCGGATTCATAGTAGCGCTGCCGCCAATGCGCTGACAGTGAATACCAGCGGCGGGAATATTAGCTTTAGCAATACTCTTCTAAATCACGTTTCGTCAGCGGGTAAAAATATCAGCTTGAACGCGGGCAGCGGTATTTTAAGTTTTGCCAATACGGTCAATGGTGGGTTTAATTTAACCGGTACTGCCGGCAGCATGACGTTCAACGGCGCATGGGGTGGCACGACTGCCCTTGGCAACGTTTCACTAACATCAACAAATACGAATTTCACCATGCCTACTCTCACGAGTACGGGCAACGTTGATTTGAATGCGGGCACTGGCACCATCACCACTGGTGCAATTTCAACTGGCAGCGGTAACCTCACGCTAACGGCGGACGATCTGGTAATCGGTGGAGCCTTGACAGGTACTGGTACGCTGACGCTGCAACCCAACAGCACGAATCGGATTGTCTGCATTAATTTTTCTGCAGGCACCTGTTCAAGTAATAATTTAGCCCTCAGCACTACCGAGTTGGCTTATCTGACGGATGGTTGGTTGGGCATCAATGTCGGGCGGACAAACGGTACGGTGGACATCAATATGGGGGGCACCAATTGGGTCGATCCAATCAATTTCTACGGTGGCCGCAAGCAGATTCTAGGAGCGCTGACAGGGACTGGTAATGCATCCTTTGCGTTCTTGGGTGGGATTAATACCGATATCATAGGAGATATTACCACCGCCGGTGGCGCTGTTGACTTTTCAGCACCCGGATATGTTTGGGTAGCAGGGGGAGCGCGCACTATCAATAGTAATGGCGGGGCAGTGACCTTTAAACACATCTTAACCAATTCTGCATCTAGTAACCTGACCGTTAATAGTGGTGCTGGCAACATTGGCATCACCAACACTATTTATACGGGCGCCAGCGCAGCTGGCCAAACCCTTGCATTTAATTCGACAGGAACGATCAATTTTGGCGGTACCGTTAATACGCTAGCTAATATTACCGCGGCGGGCGCCAGCCTGATGTTTAACGGTGCATGGGGTGGCACAACTGCCCTCGGCAACGTTTCGCTGACATCGACTAACACCAACTTCACCATGCCAACTCTGACGAGTACGGGCAATGTGGATTTGAACGCGGGCACCGGCACCATCACCACGGGTGCCATTTCCACTGGCGCAGGGAATTTGACGCTAACGGCAGATGATCTTGCCATTGGTGGTGCCTTAAGCGGTACAGGTATACTCACGCTTTCGCCTTATTCTGCAAGCCGTCAGTTGCGTATTAATAGTGGCTCAGCCGATGGAACGAACTTCAATCTCTCTACTGCCGATATTGCCAACCTCACGGATGGTTGGAGTTCGATTAGAGTGGGCAAGAATGGCGGGACGAATGGAGGATTTATTGCCGCGTCGGCCTGGCTAGATCCACTGACTATTTACAGTAACAGCACGACTTACCTTGATGGTATCGTGTCGACGGCGGGAAGTAATAATATCACCTTCCAAGGCGGGCAATATTATGTACGGGATGGTGGCGCGACTACCGTAGGTGGCAATGTTACTTTTAGCAGTAATGCAAATTTTGAGCGCGGCGGCACCTTTACTACCAATGGTGGGGCGATGCTGTTTGGTGCAGGGGTGAGTATATCGGCCTACAGTTTGGCTCCAATAAACATTACGACCGCAGGTGGAAGTGTGACATTTGCGAGTACGCTCGCAAGTTCACTTCCTGTCGGCGCGCCTGTTGGAAAAACATTAACGGTAAATGCAGGCAGCGGCGCGATTAATTTCGGCAGCACGGTGAATGGTGAGTATAGCCTTGTCACCAGCGGTGGAAGCTATAGTTTCAATGGCGCATGGGGTGGCACGACAGGTTTAGGAAGTTTATCCCTCACCTCAACGTCCAGCTTCACCATGCCAACTCTGACGAGTACGGGTAACGTATTATTAAATGCTGGTACTGGCACTATCACCACTGGCGCGATTTCTACCGGCAGCGGTAACCTTACGCTGACGGCGGATGATGTAAATATTGGGGGCAACATCACTGGCACGGGCGCACTCTTAATGCAGCCTTTTACCAATAGCCGTACAATGAATTTAGCTGCTGGCGGTACATCTGGCTATTTCTACATGAATGCAGTGGATACTCAGTATTTGCAGAATGGATGGAGCTCGCTTACCTTCGGCAACAGCAGTATGACAGGCGATATTAATCTGGGGCCTTTGGCATGGTCGAGCCATTTAAATCTTGTCACGGGTAGCGGCAATATTGGCTTAATTAATGCGGCCAGTACTTTGGCAGCTAATAAATCGTTCACGGCCACTGCTAACTCGGGTTCTATTAACGCCTATTATACGTCTGGCAGCCTCACCACTTCTGGCACGGGCGCGATTAGTCTCACTGCGGGTCAGGACATCAACTTTACTCAAGACTTTGACCTTATCTCTGCGAGTGGAGATATTACGTTGCGCGCCAATCGCAACATTCTTTATTCTGCTTCGGGCGACATCACCACCAGCGGTGGCGCAATCACGCTGAACTCAGACCGCGATGCAACCAGCGGCGG
>JAIXRX010000085.1 GCA_027485005.1 Alphaproteobacteria bacterium | reverse complement strand
TAAATACTTTCACTTTTATATTAGAGATTTTGCATGTCTTTTCTTGCTTCCCGCCTTGCGCGCATTAAACCGTCTCCAACCATTGCCGTGAGCACCAAAGCCGCCGAGCTAAAAGCTGCTGGCAAAGACGTGATTGGCCTTGGCGCGGGCGAACCAGATTTTGACACACCAGACCATGTGAAAGCCGCTGCTAAAAAAGCGATGGATGCTGGCCAAACCAAATATACGCCAGTGGGTGGAACACCAGCGCTCAAAGCCGCAGTGATTGAAAAATTCAAACGTGAAAATGGCCTTGAATATACCGCCAAACAAATCATTGTAGGCGTGGGGGCTAAGCAGATTCTATTTAATGCGTTGCTAGCCAGCATGAATGGAGGCGATGAAGTGATTATCCCTGCGCCATTTTGGGTGTCTTACCCTGACATGGTGGCCTTTGCCGAAGGCACGCCTGTATTAGTGGCCTGCCCTGCCGCGCAAAATTTCAAACTCACGCCAGCCGCTTTGGAAGGCGCGATTACGCCAAAAACCAAATGGCTGGTTTTGAATTCGCCGTCTAATCCTACAGGTGAAACCTACTCCGAAAAAGAACTGCGCGCCTTGGCGGATGTACTGCTCAAGCACCCGCATGTGCATATCATGTCAGACGATATTTATGAGCATCTGATTTACAACGGCGAGGCCTTCAAAACCATCGCGCAAATTGAGCCACAGCTCAAAGCTCGCACGCTCACCATCAATGGCGTATCCAAAGCTTACGCCATGACCGGCTGGCGGATTGGTTATGCCGCAGGGGACGAAAAGCTGATTGCTGCGATGACGGATATTCAATCCCAAAGCACTTCAAACCCATGCTCGATTGCACAAGCCGCAGCCGTCGAAGCGCTGAATGGCCCACAAGAATTTTTGGCTGACTGGCGCGTGGCGTTCAAACGCCGGCGTGACTTGGTAGCAGGCAAACTCAATGAAGTCCCAGGGCTTATCTGCTCCGTGCCTGCGGGCGCGTTTTATGTGTTTCCTTCCTGCCAAGGTTGGATCGGCAAGAAAACACCAAGCGGCCAAGTGCTAAACAACGACATGGACGTGGCGAGCTATTTGCTGAACGATGCGCTGGTGGCTGTGGTACCTGGTTCGGCGTTTGGTTTGGAAGGCTATTTCCGCATTTCCTACGCAACGTCTGACGCCGTGCTGGAAAAAGCCTGCGCGCGCATTCTGGAAGCTGGAAAAGCGCTAAGCTAATCCCACGATCATATTAAAATTGCAACGAGGTAAGCAGACCGAGGCAGCCTTGAGCACGTCTCATGTGAGCGCCAGTAGGCGCGCAACGGAGACAAATGCACAAACCCAAAAAAAACCGGAGTGGAAACCACTCCGGCAAGTATAACAGGGAGGCTTAGCTTCGGGAGTCGAAACTCGACCGAAGCCATTTTCGGACGGGAATCCGAAAATGTCGGTGGCAATCAAAAGAAGTACCAACCAACAAGGATAATGTATTAAAGAATTATTAATTTTGCAAGTCTTTTTGTTTAATATCGGCCATGCGCAAAACGCATAACAAAGAACCAATGCAAACCATTGATTTAAATTAGTTTTTAACTAAAGAGGCGCTTCTTCCACCTTGCGTTGAAGAAATTCTTTAAATACCCCCACTCGCTTAGAATTGCGAGACTCTGTAGAATAAAGCAGATAAACCTCTGCCGTTGGGCCTTGCAAATTTGGCAGGACACGCTTTATTTTAGGTCGGTGCTTTACCATATATTCTGGCAAAGAAGCGATCCCAATACCACTTTCAGCCGCTGCCAGAATGCCCACATAGTTGTTGATGCGGAAAGCCGCAGGACGTTCACCCTCTTGCTTGCCCAAACCAACGCGCAGCAGCCAATTCGCATCTGCAAACGGCAAGCGCACCCCTTCACCAAACGCAATCAGGCGATGCTTGCTTAATTCTGCAACCGTGGCAGGCGCACCATATTGCGCCAAATACTCCCCTGACGCATAAATAGCATTACTCAAGGTGGTAAGTTTTTTCTGCACAATGTCGGGTTGGCGAGCGGGCGCCAAACGAATCGCTATATCCGCCTCACGCATCGCCAAATCAAGCTCGCGATCATCAATAATCATATTGATAATAATATCGGGATAGAGTCGATTAAATTCAGCCATCAATGGCGTAAGCCAGAGCGTGCCAAGCGCTACGGGCGCCGTCACTTTCAATGGACCCTTAGGACGATCTTTACTTTCCAGCAGCGCATTCTCAGTCGCACTTAATCGATGAAAAACATCCGATACCGTTTGAAACAGAATTTCGCCCTGCTCCGTCAATATAAGTCCGCGGGCATGTCGATGAAACAAGGTTACTTTTAACCCTTCTTCCAGCGCGCTAATCTGGCGGCTAACAGCAGATTGGCTCAGGCCCAGTGTTTCTCCTGCACGCGTCAGACTCTGCGCCTGAGCTACCGCATAAAATACCCGAAGTCGGTCCCACTCCAACATGGTTCTTCCTTTATCTTAATCGCCACTTGTCAGTGATTATACAGATTTTTCTTAAAAGAGATAGCTGTGCTATTGGGTTTGCAGCCCCATGAGCCACAGCGCCGCGCGCATGTCGGAATGCGTAATGCTCACTGGAGCCGCCGCAGCCACTGCAGGTTTGGCATGAAACGCCACCCCCAAACC
>JAIXRX010000187.1 GCA_027485005.1 Alphaproteobacteria bacterium | reverse complement strand
TTGGTGGTTTGCGTCGCGCGGGCATCTTCTTTCTCGGCATGAGTCGCCCGATAAATACCGTAACCCGCTGCACCCGCCAGTAAAACACCGCCTATAATTGCCGTAGTTTTATTTTCTTCCAGCGTTTTACCCATGCGCTTCAACCAGCTTTCGCCTTCATTTTCGATCTTTTTCTCAATATCTTCAACTGGAGGAGTGATCGGTGGAGTATCGCCCGTTGGAGGAGTGATCGGTGGAGTATCGCCCGTTGGAGGAGTGATTGGTGGAGTATCGCCCGTTGGAGGAGTGATTGGTGGAGTATCGCCCGTTGGAGGAGTGATCGGTGGAGTATCGCCCGTTGGAGGAGTGATCGTTGTAGTATCGCCCGTTGGAGGAGTGATCGGTGGAGTATCGCCCGTTGTAGGAGTGATCGTTGTAGTATCGCCCGTCGGAGGAGTTGCCGCAACTGGTGCTGGCGTCCTACCAAACAAAGACTTCACAGAAGTCACAGGGTTTTTGAAAAATCCTTTCATTCTCTGGCCAAAGGGTGCTTTTGCTGAAGCGGCTAGTGTCTCTGCTTCTTCAGCCGTCGCTGGCACATCCTTCGCACCAAATGAAAATGTTTTCTTAAACCAGTTACTAATACGCACGCCAGGCGCAGCACCTTGACCCTCAGCAGCATTTTCTGACACCGCCGTAGTTGTTGATGTGGCGCTGGTTGCTGTTGCACTCGTTTTCTTACCTTTAAAGAAATCCTTTGCTTTTTCAGCAGCATTCAGGATTTTAACAGAGATCTTACCAAACCCAGAAGGTTCGCCCGCTAAACGGAAATGTGTCTGGTGAAAAAAGTTGTCATTAAGCAAAGTTGACGGCTTAATCTTTTCTTCTGCGGCTACTTTTAACATATCAGCAATGATTTTATTCACATCACCAACATATTCTCCTGTGAATTTCTTGGATAATTTTGCCTCGTTCTTTTCTAGATATTTTTCAGCTTCACCCAAATTATGCTGTAAATTCTTCAACGAATTTTGGGAAACATCGGGTCGCCAGTTTAGAAAATCTGTTAACTCGCTACCAACAGCATGACGAACCACACCCTCTTTATCAGCAGTGCCTTGGGTTGCTAGTGCTTTATCAACCACCACTGCCATTTCTTGTAACTTTGCACGTAATGTTGGCACAATCTCTTCCGCTTTGAAGATATTATTTCCTACATTTTCAATATACTTTTTTATCTCATTAAAACGAGTCGTGACCGTATCGACTCTCTCAAAATACTGATTCCTCAGCATCCACTTCGGATAGTACAGCGCTTCCAATGTATCGTCGGTAGAAATATGCGGCGCCTTGCCAAAAGCAGCTATAATTTGGTTTTCTCCGCTTTTAATTTTCGGTAGTAGTTCAGTATCAATCGCGCTCAGTAATTTTTCTAAACTACCTCTGCTCACCGTTTCTTTCGCATCAAGACCAAATATGTTTGCGAGTTTTTTGCCAACCACCACTTGCGCATCTGCCTCTGCGGGCGCTTTCTTTAGCACTTTAACAAGATCTTTTTTTGCATCCGAAAAAACATCATAAATTTTTTCAATCAGTTCTGCGGGGGTCGTTCCATTTTTTGTCGCCATAACATTCAGTTCCTTGTGCGTGTGAAATGCTGATGCCTCAAACTACACGTTAACTGTTACAGTTTTATGAAATGAAAACGCCCCCCGCCTATAAATTTATGAATTTTTTATGACAGTTCTTCGGTGAACAGGCGCACACGCAGCGTGCCTTCACTATAGCGATCGCTAGTTTCAGCCAGCAAATCCAACCGCTCCAGCTGACGTGCCACCACGGTTTGGCCACCCGTACTCAACGGATCATTCCAGATCACCTCGCGGGCGCGCTCCAGAATTTGTGTGGCCAGTTTGCGACCAGTCGCACTGCTCACCACCCGAATATCTACGCGGTATTGCATGCCACTCATGCCACAGCTATTCCATGGCTGCGCACTCACATCCCCTAAAATAAGGCATGGCAGTGTGGGTTGTTCGGGCACATGGTCCCATACCCCATGCGAAATACTGTTTAAGATGCTATCGTTTTTAAGCGCATTCACTAATGCGGATTGTAATCCCTGCCAGCTAGACATATGCGATTCCCCTTTTGAAATTTTCGCGTTCTGTTTTGTGTCATGCTTCATTTTTTCATTGTGTTGTTATGGTCTATAGCACAACCCACGATTGTCTTATACAGAACATTGGTTAATTTTTGGTAAAGATTTTTGGGCAAAGTTCATCTTTCTGTTAATTTTTTGTTTTTATCCATAACTCATTGTAATCACTTGTATTTATGGATGGACTAACCCAGTAAATCGCGTAGGGGTTGTTTTTCCAAATGAGCCGATAACTCGTATTGATAGCAACCTGTTCACGCATGATACAACGCAAGCGCGTATCCTGAATCTGGTCAATCGCCTGGTTCTGGCGTGGTAGTAGTGGCGTGATTTCTGCCCAGACTTCCGCCACAAGTTCCCATGCTGGCACAATCCCACCCTGCCCATCATCCGCATGAACGGGCTGCTCAATTCGCACGCGCTCGCTCAAACGCGCCGCTAAAAATTTCTGTGTCATGACGCTACAACCTTTCCCCACGTTTGAATGGGGCATAAAGCGCCATAGCCTCGGTGGGTACGCCACGCTCAGCGCCCGCGCGCTGCTCATACATTTGCAACACATGCAGCATCATCCCGTGGCGAATCGCCATCGGCACATCGGCGGCCGTCGCATAACCCGCTACATAGCGCACGCGAAGGGTGTATCCCGCCAAGGTCAGCAGCAAGTGCATAGTGTCAGGCCGCGCCCCTAGCGCATAATGTCCTGTATTCACTATCTCGGTGTTGTCCTCCACACCAATTTTTTCGACCAGCGCAATGCTTTGCACGGGGCCATGCGGTAGGGTCATGGTTTGCGTCCAGTCAAGCATAAATAAAGCTTCATGCGTTTGCGTCAGCAGCGATAAGCGCAGCGTTTTTTCAGCCATATCGCGCGCCGTTTGAATCAGGTTTTGCACTAGCGCATCTTCGTGATCATGATCGATCCGCGCAAAGGCTTTCGCCTCTGCTAAAGTCACAGGTTCGGTCGCCGGCGCCACCACACGGCGCAGCGAAAGTAAAGTCGCAGACATAAGAAATTCCTTTAGGAAAAGATTAGAAAAAAAGTGATGCGTGATGCGAGGCAAGC
>JAIXRX010000178.1 GCA_027485005.1 Alphaproteobacteria bacterium | reverse complement strand
GACGATTTGCTGAAATCCTATGGTGGTTAGGTGCCGAAAAAGATTCGCTGAAATTTTATGGAGTAAAATACCGTAAGGCCAGTAGGCCGAATCAGCCTTGAGCCATACTCATGTGGAATTCAGGAGAATTTCACGGAGTAAAATGTATAAAGTCTAATGCGCTTCTAAATATCCAATAAAAGGAAGCTCGCGGTGATAGCCCGCGTGGTCCAGGCCATACCCCACCACAAATCTATCGGGTACAATAAAACCTGTAAAATCTGGTTCAACCGCTACTTTGCGTTTACCAGGTTTGTCGAGCAACACCACGATTTTTACATCGGCCGCGCCTCGCGAAAGTAGTAGGTTGCGAGCAAATGCCAAGGTGCGTCCAGACTCTAAAATATCGTCCACAATCAGCACAGTTTTGCCAACCACCTCTTCTTGTACATCCTGCAAAATATCCACTTTGCCAGAACTTTCTTTGCCTTTCCCGTAAGATGACAGAGTCATGAAATCCATTTGCGGCTGAAGGCCTGCGCGGTGCATTTCACGCACTAAATCGGCGCAGAAAATAAAACTGCCTTTCAGCAACCCTACAACGACTAATTCTTTAGGCATGATAGATGCAATATCTGCGGCCAAGTCATGCACGCGTTCCTGCAATTGTTGGGTGGTGTATAGAACGGGAATGCGAGGCTGCATGAAAACTCCTGAATCAATATAGCTGGCTAGGGCGCTGTGATACAGTAAGTGGAGCACCAATATCAATAACGAATGTCTGGGCGCTGCCAAAACGCAGTGGTGGAGAAGGAATATCACAATCAATAGTTGCGCCGGCCTCGATGATTTTCCCAGACGGTAATAAATCATTTTCCTTCATTAAAACGCTGCCATCTTTACTAAGTAACTGCAAACTCATTTGCGGCATTTGGCGTGCTTTCTCGCTCGTATTTTTAATCTTACATGAAATCTTATAACGTGTGCCAACTCCGGTCTCGATTTTTTGATATTCAAGCGCTGAGAGTTGTAGGCCGTCACTCTCAACAAGGCCGATAGTACGATAGAGTGGCTTAAGCCAACCAATATGCTGCCATGATGGTGCAGCCACAATGATTCCAAGGCCAACAATCAATAAAACTAGCGATATGGTGAGTGCAAACATCGATGGTCCAGCATCTAACGTACGCACGACAACAGGAAGCTGTTTGTGGTCATAAATATGCTCGGCATTGGGGCGTTTGGCAGAAAATTTTGGCTCTTTTGCAAGCACGGCATCACTATCCCTGAGCGCTGCCTCGATAGGGCCAGCACTGGATGGTGATTTCTTGTCTGAAGTATCTTTTGCTGTGGTTGGCTCCGCAAAAGGTGATGGTGCAGGTGCCTCAGCCATCCAACTATGTTGGCATTTACCACAACGCACGGTGCGTGCACCCTTGACAAACGCACTGTCAGGCACAAGAAATTTTGCACTACAAGATGGGCAGGATAAAATCATAATCGCCTAGCTGATATTTTACTACCAATCGTTATAACATCCTCTTATAAAGAATAAACTGTAAACATGCGGGACTTATGGCAAAACAACACCAAGAATCTTTATTGCGTTTAGAGCGAGTGAATCTTGCTTATGCTCATGGTATGGAGGCGATTAAGGATGTATCGCTCAATCTAGAGCGTGGCTCATTTCATTTTTTGGCAGGGCCTTCAGGTGCAGGCAAGTCCTCCTTGCTATCCCTTTTATCCTTAATGCAAGCCCCCACGCGTGGTCGCATTACTTTGTTTGGAGAAGATACGCAATTTCTAAACGCCAAAGATCGCGCCCATTTTCGCCGCCGTATTGGGGTTGTATATCAGGATTATCGGTTGCTTGAGCATTTGACCGTGGAGGAGAATATTGCCCTGCCGCTGAAACTAGCCGGCGAATCACCTTCGGCGATGAAAGAAAAAGTGGCGGAGCTTTTGGAATGGGTGGGTTTAAGTGTTTATGCCAAAGCGCGCCCTTACATTCTTTCAGGTGGACAAAAGCAGCGTGTAGCGATTGCCCGCGCGGTCATCACTAAACCTGATTTATTACTTGCAGATGAACCCACAGGGAATCTCGATCCTGAACTTAGTGTCCGCTTTATGTATTTATTTCAAGCGCTGCATAGTTGGGGTACGGCGATTGTTTTTGCAACGCATGATGAACAGCTGATGAGTGAATTCAAACATCCCGTTTTGCGTCTACGTGACGGGCGTCTTTCTGCACCAAATAAGTAAATGTTTTTTCTATAAATCGGCTTGTTTTGATTCAATGGCTTGCTCAAGTGCTGGCAAAAATTCTTTGCTGGAAAGGCCGGGTGCAATGCAAGGCAGCAAATGCACTTGCACCGTGCCAGAAAATTTTTGTGCCCCTGTTTTTGGCCAGAATTTACCTGAGTTAAGCGCGACAGGAAGCACAGGCACTTTGAGCGCTTGATAAAGCAGGCCAACGCCCGATTGATAGCGTGTTTCCGTGGCATCATGTGGCACACGCGTGCCTTCAGGAAAAATCACCACACGCCACCCTTTGCTCATACGTTCTTGGGCATCTGCATTCATAGCCTTGAGCGTTTTGGTGCCGCCAGCGCGGTTAATTGCAATCATCCGCAAGCCCCACAAATGCCAGCCAAAAAATGGAATCATCAACAGTTCGCGTTTAAGAATAAAACATGGCTTACGAAAAATGACCCAAAAGGCAATGGTTTCCCATGCCGATTGATGCTTGCTGGCAATCAAAAAGGGCCCGTCAGGTATATGTTCGCGGCCATGCACTTCATACGAAATCCCCGCTAATATTTTTAATAACCAAAGCGAACCCGCCCCCCAGATTTGTCCCACGCGCACATGAATAGAATTACCGCGCACCAATAATAAAGGCATGGTGAATGCGCAGATAAAGACCGTCCATAGCGCAAAGAAAATCGCAAAAAGAAAATGGCGCACATAGCTCATAATTGCACTTCTTCTTCAAACGTAGAAAGATGCAAGAAGGTGTAAAGTGATTTAATAAATTCACG
>JAIXRX010000053.1 GCA_027485005.1 Alphaproteobacteria bacterium | reverse complement strand
CGCGCGTGCCTTCGAGTTGAGATTTACGCCCAGAAGCACTCAGCAGTTGGTGTAGTGCGGGCGCAAGCACATCTTCATGGCATTCTTCCTGCACATGTTCAGGGAATACAAATCGGTCTTCTAATATATTGATGAGGCTATAATAAGGTATTCGTATCATCCGACGAATAATCCATGCTGAAAGTGCCGTTACTTGATAGGTCACAATCTGCGGGACTTCTGCCAACGCAAGCTCAAGTGATACCGTGCCCGATTTACTCAGCGCCACATCCATACTTTTGAAGGCGGCATATTTTTCATGCATGGGGTCCACTAAAATTACTGGTGTTGGCCATTGCTCGATATGTTCTTCCACCCACTCGCGCAGATGCGACGGTACTGGCATCATGGTTTTGAGATTAGGAATGCTCCCAGCAAGTTGGCCCAACGTGGCAGCAAAAATCGGCCAATGCCGCTCTAGCTCGCTCATGCGGCTACCCAGCAAAACGCCTACCACAGTATCGCTCGGCTCAATTTTGTGTTGGCGTTTAAAGCCTTCCATGTCCACTGTTGCATGCTGCCATTCCCACACGCTAGGGTGACCAATATAATCGCAAGCCAAGCCTTCTTTGATAAAGTAAGGCGGTTCAAATGGCAAAATCACCAGTAAGTGATCAAAGATTTTAGCAAAAGTTTTGGCGCGTTTTGGTTTATATGCCCAAACAGTTGGGGCCACTACATGGACGCAAAATGGCGCATCTGTGCCCATGCGCTGTTTCACTTGCTGTACCACGCGCTTGTTAAAACCCGGAGCATCAATAGTGATCAGCATATCAGGTTTTTTACACACAATATCTTCCACGGTTTCACGCATTCTGGCGCGTACGGTAAAGAGATGTTTGAGAATTTCTGTAAAGCCGATAATCGCAAGTTGGCTGTAATCAAACAAGCTAGATAATCCTGCTTGCGTCATACGTGGGCCGCCCACGCCATGAATATTGACTTCATCGCCATAATTATTGCGCAGTTCCTGCACGATACCCGCACCAATGCCGTCACCAGAGGTTTCGCCAGCAATGAAATAAAAGGTGCGTTTTGGGTTCAAGTTTGTCATAAAACAGCCCTATCACATCTGTTCGTAACCCAAAAGAATTAGTTCGTTTATGCGCCAAGGCTTGATTGCATCGCTACTTTTTTTATTACCATGTCTGCTGCTGCTGAATGGAATATGGGCAGCTATTCTGCTGCCTCTGGTGGTGCTGGCCTTTGCTCTCATGACACCGAAGCCAGCATGGAAAACGCTATGGAAAAATCATGCAAAATTCTTGCTGCTGGGCGCTGCATTTCTGTTCTGGCCCATTGCGTCTATTTTCTGGGCGATTGATGCTTTGACGGCTATGTCTAGTTTTTCTAGCCTTTTAGGTGTTGCGCTGCTTGCATGGCTGGGAGCTGGACTCATCCATTCATCAGATGCCAATGCTCACCTTTATGCCATAAAATCATTGGGCTTTGGTGCGCTATTGGCAGCGCTTGGTTTTGTGGTTATCGCGCTCATCGCCCAGAATAGCCAATATTTTCATAAATTTTATCAGTTGACTGCAAACCGAGGCTTGGCTGTTTGGGCAGTTTTAGTCTGGCCATTATTCTTAGTGTTATGGCAGCAATCACAAAAATATTTAGCTTCAAGCATAATATTGTCGGTGCTTGCTGCTATGTTACTATCAGAAAGTTTATCGGCATCATTGGGCATAGTTGCTGCCATGATAATGTTTGCCATCATGTTTTTTGGCCCGCGCTATACACGAATATGTCTGATGTTAGCTTTGCCTGCTTTGCTTTATCTCTGGCCAGTTGGTTTTATACATGAAATGACCCCTGAGCATAAACAATGGGTGGCAGAATCTTCTATCCCATTATCGGCAAAGCATCGCGTTTATATCTGGGATTTTGCATTAGATGCGTGGCAAAAAAAGCCATGGATAGGCATTGGTATGAATAATGCGCGCCATTTAACAGGGGTAGAAAATCTTTCAAGCCTCGGGCTGGTGAATCTCCCGAACCACCCGCATAATAATGTTATTCAGATACTGCTTGAATTGGGTATCGTGGGTTTTTCACTTTATCTGCTGGCATGGTTTTTTGCTTTAAGAGGATCACTTTCATTATCGCTGAGTCCTATGTCGCAGGCAACGGTGGCTGCGGTCTTTATCACCTATGCTGCGATTGGTATGACAGGGTTTAATATGTGGCAGAGCTGGTGGATATCGACGGCAGCGCTGTCCTATATTTTTATGAAACTCGCCATAAAGCCTAAGAACGTTTGAGCAACTTTAAAAATATGATAGGGTGGTGATATGGCTTCGATTTTACCCTATCCATTTGCCGACCAACTCACTGTGCTACTTTTTGCGCTACTGCTGAGTGCGCTCTGGTTTGTGCCGGACCGCTATCAAGCGCAGATTGAAACGTATTCTCCCAAAAAACTTTTTCAGATTATGGCTAATCGCTTATCGCTGCGGCTGAACCGCCCTGAGCGTAGCGTGTCATCTTTACGGGGGCGTGGCGCGGTGTCGTTGCTGATTTTATGGGGTATTTCGTTGATTCTTTTCAGCATGTTTGCCTCTCTGGTGCAGGCGCTTTATGCAGGTGTGGTGCTAGAAATTATTCTGGTAGCGGCGCTTATGCCTACGCAGCTTTTATATCGTAAACTCAAAAATCTCGCGCAACTTGTTGAACATTCTCGTGCCGAAGCGATTTCCTACGCGGT
>JAIXRX010000144.1 GCA_027485005.1 Alphaproteobacteria bacterium | reverse complement strand
GTGGTGCTAGAAATTATTCTGGTAGCGGCGCTTATGCCTACGCAGCTTTTATATCGTAAACTCAAAAATCTCGCGCAACTTGTTGAACATTCTCGTGCCGAAGCGATTTCCTACGCGGTGGAGGCCTATACGGGGCGTAAATATCTGGTGGAAGACCGCCATGCTGCTTTGCGTTTTGCTATTGAAGATACTGCCACGCGCCTTGCCGAGCGCGTGATTTTGCAAGGGGTGTTTTATCTGCTGCTAGGCCTGCCGGGGCTTGGATTTGTTTGGCTTTTGGTGTGGCTCTCTCGCCGTTGGCCACCGACCGACAGCCATTATAAACATTTTAGTTATTGGCTTGGCAAAAGCCTGTTATGGCTCATGTGGTTGCCCAGCCGTTTGGCCGCTACTTTGATTGCATTTTCAAGTTTGCTGGTGGCGGGTGCCAAGCCATTGCGTGCGCTTCAAGCCTGGATGAATATGCCGACCGATATTGCCGTGGCACCCCATGTGCAGGCGATGGCGGCGGCGTGCAATGTTTCCTTAGGAGGGGCGCGAGTAGTTTCAGGGAGTTTGCAAAGCAAAGGCTGGGCAGGGGAAGGCACCGCTAAAGTCGGACTGGCAGACGCTGAACGTGCAGGAAAGCTATATATTACCTCGGTTTTTTGTCTCAGTTTGGCACTGGCATTCTGGCGGCTTGCGCTATTTGCCTAGACCATACAGGGCATGCCTGATAGAATAAAAAAAATAGAACAGGGAAAAGGCAGTTCATGCTTCATACATATCGTGCGCGCTACCAGCGTGGTTTTACACTTATCGAAATGGCGATTATTCTTGTTGTCATCGGCTTTTTAGTGGGCGCAATTCTGTTTGTGCATGACTTGCTGCGTAATAATCGTCTACGCGCGTCCATGTCAGAATTCAACCGCATCTCTTCTTCTATCAACACATTCCGTGGTAAATATAATGCTTTGCCGGGGGATATGACCAATGCTGCCAGCTACTGGGCAGGTGAAACCAATGGCAATGGCGACGGCGCGATTGCCGCGACGGAGTCCGACCATGCATGGCGTCATTTGGCAAAATCAGCTATCTTGGCTGGTAGCTACACGGGTACAGGCAACGTGGCCACCACCCTTGCCGACAGCTATGTGTCTAAATGGAATGATTCGGTATGGAGCTTTGTGGCGCCTACCAGCACGAATGCGAACACATGGTGGGGCAGCACCAAATTTGGTGGGAAAAACTTCCTGCATCTTGGTGGGGTGAATGCCACCTATTCATCAACGCCAACTTTCCAAGCGAAAGACGTAGAATATATTGATACCAAAATGGATGACGGCATTATTTATGAGGGTAAGATTCTTGGCCCGCAGTTGGATCTAAACTTACCTTGTGAGGCTGGAACGGCAGGCAATTATTACTATGCCAGCACCGTGGAGGGTGTGAATTGCACCGTCTTTTTCATGTTGAATAATTAGCGTAAGCGCTGGGTTGGAAGAGCGGGTTCTTCGACTGCAGGCGTTGTAATATTTTGATGAGGCTTCACAACCATTTGTTTAATGGCATCCAAATGTGCTTTGGGCGCTTGCGCTACTTCACCATTTGTCCATGTATTTTTTAATCCAGCAGTCGTTTCTGCTGCTTTTTGCGCTACATTTTGTTGATGTTGTAACTGATAATCCAAAGAGACATCACTATTTTTTTGCTGTTGCTGTGCAACAGCGGCAAGCGCTTGGCTCACACTTGGTAACCCATGTTGCTGCTGTTGCAGTAGCATCAATTGGTTTAAATCACGCACATGTTTTACAAGGTCTTCGCCAAGCAGTGCAAGATTATCCTTGGAAACATTCTCCCATTTTTCATTACCAGGTTCTAGGATGCGTTTACTAATCTCATCCACCTTTGCAGTATCGCCTTCTTCGGCATAAAAACGCTGTGCTTTAATTTCCAGAATATGCGACATTTTACCAATGGTGGTGCTGGCTGCTTCGGCTTGGCGCATAAACTCTGCGTTTTCCATTAATGCTGGGTTATGCCTTACCATCAGTGTCATATTATTCATATAAAGCACAGAAAGCTGGCTTAGAAATTCTGAATATTGGAAAATCTCCACTGGAATATCTGGCCCCACCACTTGTTTTGCGGCGTCCAGATGCACGCGAAAGTTTTTCAGAATTTTTTCCGCTAATTCTACCGACATTAATTGCTGAGCATCTGGCATATCCTGTGGGCGGCGATGTTTGCCAAGGCCTGCAATTTGTGCCGCAATTGTTTCCAGTACATTTGATTTTTGTTCAATCAATTCAGATGGTCGTGCGCCAGTGTTTCCGCTCAAACTATTTTCAATGATAGCGCAATCCCAATATTCTTTCATGGATGCGCGTGAAAGTGCTGTTTTCTCAATCGGTTTGAGGTTCCATGCCATGTGCCCGCCAAACAACCCATTGAAGATGGAGAGTGGGAAGCCGCGATCTTTTCCTTGGGACTGGGTGAGTAACATATATAAGCGGGCGGCACCAATATCTTCCTCAGATGCTTCCGCCAATGTAAGGCTTGGGCCAAGCGAAGGTATCCAGCTTTGGCGCCCACGTTTAAGCGCTTTACCAATGGCTTCACCCATAGCGGCAAGTTTCTCTTTTTTTGCCATATCCTTGGGGTCGTTTTCATTAAACTCACCATCGGGGAAAAGCTGACGATATATGACGTTTCGTACAATCGCGATATTCTTGCGCAAACCTTCATATTCATCATGGTCTAAATGTGTTTCATTTTTCAATGCATCGACATGAAAGGCTTTAGAAATTTCGTGGTCAAAAAGTGGATAGCTGCCGGGAGAAAATCCAAGATGGTGCTGGGGTAATTCCACGGCCCATTTATTGGATAGATAATTATCGGTGCGAGTAATGATAAAGCGCCCAACGCCCCGATATTGTTTGTCGCAGATAAGTTCGCGGGCTTCCGTTTCCAAACGAATACGGCGTGCAAAGGCAGCGCCTTCACGCAGCATTCGCGCGCGTTCCAACTCGGTTTCCATATATTCAGGAATGCCGGGCGGTGTAGTTTTGCTAGAATCAGGTTCGTTAGTTGGCGGCAGAATAAATCGCGGCGCCGTATCTTCGGGGGCGGCGTGTGGGGAAGAAAAAGGTGGTTTTGGCTCGGCCATGCAACCCTACCGCGTTAGTCCTCTTTTTTGTCTTGTGCGGCGCCTAGCGCATACACACACAGATCTTCAAAAGGCACATTGTTTTCTTTTGAGATGTTGTGCAGCTTTTCAAAAGAATCCATCACCTCCTGCGGAATACTGCCGCCGCGCTCGGACGACAACCAGCTGGCCTGATTCTGCAGCGGGTGTTTGTCTGGGCGTGGTTCCCCCACATAAATCGGGAAGGGGATTTTCTGGCCATTAAAATCGCAAGGGATGGAGATTTTTTTCATGCTGTTCCTCTCATCTCAACCAGTTACCACGTTAGCTTAAAATAGTTACAATTTGATGAATGACATCAAACTTTATTGCGGGTCTGCGTATTTTTTGCGATTAGCCGCAAAGTTATTGGCATAGGCTTTGGGTAGCACGGCGCGCACATGCGGCTCGCGTTCCACCACTTCCAGCTGGTGCTTGGCGGCGTAGGCCAGCGCTTCCTCTTTGTTTTCAAAGCGTAATTTCAGCTGCTCGCTGGTGTCGCGGCTACCGCTCCAGCCCATCATCGGCTCGATAAAGCGGCTGCCTGCTTCAAATTCCAAAAGCCAGTTTTGGGTTTTGGCGGTGCCAGACTGCATGGCGGTTTTGGCAGGTTGATAAATAAATACGCGCATAAATGCCTCTTACTTTTTAACCGTTTTCTTTGCTGGAGCTTTTTTAGCTGCTGCTTTTGGCGCAGCTACTTTTTTCACCGCTGGCTTTTTAGCTGTGGCTTTGGCTGCTGGAGTGGCTTTGCTAGCCGCTACTTTTTTGGCAGGTGCTTTTTTCGCTGCCGCTTTTGGTGCCGCTGCCTTTTTTGCAAAACGTCCTTTGCCGCCTTTGCGCTCTGGGCGTGGTTGCGAAAGGATATCCACCGCGCGGTTGATACCAATCGTCATCACGTCGTCTTCCGCAGGAAGGTTGGTGAATTGCTTGTTGTGCAGCAAATACGGGCCAAAACGTCCTACGCCTGCCACAATCATCTCGCCCGTTTCAGGGTGTTTACCAATATCGCGTGGCAGGGCCAACCAGCCAAGCGCCAGTTCCAGCGTGGTGTCTTCGGGGCGCACACCTTT
>JAIXRX010000204.1 GCA_027485005.1 Alphaproteobacteria bacterium | reverse complement strand
CCGCTTCTGCTGCACAAAAAAGAAATCAACAAGCTGCTAGGTAAAATTAAACAAAAAGGCTACACGCTGATTCCGCTGCGGATGTATTTTAATGCGCGCGGGGTGGCTAAGGTGATGCTGGGGCTGTGCCGCGGTAAGCGCCAATTTGAAAAGCGCGAAACGATTAAAGAGCGCGATTGGAAGCGCGAGCAGGGGCGTCTTTTAAAAAACTAATCGTGGCATAATTTTGTTTTTTACGGCGCCGATGCGGCGGACTTGCTGCTGCTCAAGAGAAATACATTTCACTCCGTTCGATTCTGCTGAATCTCACATGAGTATGGCTGAGGGCTCACTTGGTCTCCTGACCTCGTCATACGTCGCTCCTCACTCATCTCTGTGGCATTTACGCCATGTTGTTTTTTGTTTTATGGATTTATCTTACCTATTTTGTGGATATTAACCGCTTGTTAAGTAGATTTGAGGCTTAGTAAGATTCATAAAAATAAATAACAAAATGCGGATATATTCATGAAAACGAGCATCGCGATTCGCGGGGCATGGCTGTTTAGCCTGTTACTGTGTGGGGTGGTTGCGGGAAGTGCGCTTGCACAAGACCTGCCACCCCCACCGTTGCCACCATTGCCGGGGGAATCGGCAGCGATTGATGCCACGCCGCCTTTGCCCCCCATTCCTGAGCCAGCAGCCCCCGCATCTCAAGCTACTGCTGCGACGGATTTGCCGCCTTTGCCCGAATTAAACATGCCCGCGAGTGGTGAAAAACCGCTGACACCAGAGGCCGTGCTGCCTTCCGCCATTGAGAATGCTGCCAAAGTACCAGACGCGGCGCCACTACCCATCCCAGAAACGCCGCAAGTCGCAGATGTTCCACCGTTGCCGTTACCACCAACGGATAGTAAAGAGACAACCAAAGAGGTCGCAAAAGCGGATGTAGCTGTGGATGCCAGCAAAGCCACAGAAGAAAAACCAGCGGATAAACCAAAAAAGAAAAAGAAAAAGAAGAAAAAGCCAAAGCAGAATTCGCAAAAAGAAATGCCACAGCTGGCAGGTTTCAGCTACCATTCGCAGCGCGTACCCCTGCAACTTTATCGCCCAGAGATGAATGCGAAAAACAAGCATCTGCCGCGCGCGCAATTTGATGAACAGCGCCAGCTTTTGCTCCTGCAAATGTGCGCACAGAACAATGCTAACGCCGTGCGTGCATTGGTGGAAGCGGGCGTGGACGCAAACACAATGGACAGCCAAACTGGGCAAACCGCACTGCATGTGGCAGCGCGCTACCGCGCGACCAAAGTATTGGCCGCGCTGCTGGGGCGGGGCGCTAACCCTAACACGCAAGATAATTGGGGTAAAACTCCACTGTATTACGCCAGCCAAACCGGCGACGCCGACCTGGTGAATCTGTTGGTGCAAGCAGGGGCCAGCGCACAAGAATACGCTGCGCTACGCTAGACAACCGATCCATTTTATGCTTCTCATAAGCGCAGAAAAAACCTGTGTATGAGAGAATATCTATGACCAAAACCTATGGTAAATCCCGCCTTGTGAGCCGCCATGTGACCGACGGGCCAGAACGCGCACCCCACCGCTCTTATTTATATTCGATGGGGCTTGGCCCGCAGCAAGTGGCGCAACCATTTGTGGGCGTGGCCACCACATGGAACGAGGCAGCCCCCTGCAACATCACGCTTGGCCGCCAAGCACAGGCGGTGAAAAAGGGTGTGGCAGCCGCTGGCGGCACCCCGCGTGAATTTACGACCATTACCGTGACGGACGGCATGGCGATGGGCCATCAGGGGATGAAATCATCGTTGGTTTCGCGCGATATTATTACGGATTCGGTGGAGCTGACCATGCGCGGCCATGCGTATGATGCGTTGGTGGGTCTTGCAGGTTGTGACAAATCCTTGCCGGGTCTGATGATGGCGATGGTACGCTTGAACGTGCCGAGCGTGTTTATCTATGGCGGTACGATTCTGCCGGGTCGTTACAATGGCAAAGACGTGACCGTGGTGGATGTGTTTGAGGGCGTGGGCCAACATTCCGCGGGTAATATGTCGGCAGAAGAACTCGAGAAACTATCCCAAGTGGCGTGCCCTTCGGGTGGCTCGTGTGGTGGGCAGTTTACGGCCAACACTATGGCGTGCGTGAGTGAAGCGATTGGCCTCGCGCTGCCGGGTTCGGCGGACGCTCCAGCCGTGTATGAATCGCGTGATCGCTTGTGCTTTGATTCTGGCCAAGTGGTGATGGATCTCATTAAAAACAAACTCCGCCCGCGTGACATTGTGACGCGCAAAGCACTGGAAAACGCCGCCGCTGTGGTGGCCGCCACCGGTGGCAGCACCAACGCTGCGCTGCATTTGCCAGCTATTGCGAATGAATGCGGCATTGATTTTGACTTGCATGCGGTGGGTGAAATTTTCAAACGCACGCCATACATTGCCGACCTCAAACCCGGTGGGCGCTATGTCGCCAAAGATTTGTATGAAGTGGGTGGCATTCAGATTGTAATGAAAGCACTGCTGGATGCAGGCCATTTGCATGGCGACTGCATCACCGTGACGGGCAAAACTATTGCAGAAAATTTGAAAGATGTAGTGTTGCCAACGGGGCAAGACGTGGTGCGCCCCGTGAGTGCGCCACTTTCACCGACGGGTGGCGTGGTTTCGCTCAAAGGAAATTTGGCACCAGAAGGCGCGATTGTGAAAGTGGCAGGCCTTAAAAACTTGCGCTTCACTGGCCCTGCGCGCGTGTTTGACTGCGAGGAAGACGCCTTTGCAGCCGTTGAAAAACGCGCCTATAAAGATGGCGACGTGATTGTGATTCGTTATGAAGGGCCAAAAGGTGGGCCGGGCATGCGCGAAATGCTGAGCACCACCGCAGCACTGTATGGCCAAGGCGTGGGCGAGAAATTGGCGCTAATTACCGACGGGCGTTTTAGTGGCGGCACGCGCGGTTTCTGCATTGGCCATGTGGGGCCTGAAGCCGCGGTGGGTGGGCCGATTGGCTTGCTGAAAGACGGCGACATGATTACGATTGATGCCACCACCGGCGAACTGAGTGTTGCACTTTCGGATGAGGAATTGGCCGCCCGCAAAGCCACATGGCAACCCCGCAAAACGGACTATAATTCCGGCGCTATCTGGAAATTTGCGCAGCTGGTGGGCCCTGCTGAAAAAGGCGCACTCACGCACCCAGGGGCATCGGCTGAAACGCATGTCTATGCTGATTTGTAGGTCAAAACGCTAGGACTGTCATATTATATTCATTCGCAGCAAGCGGCGGCATCCGCTATTATATTCCTTATGAATAAGAGGAGAATGTGGATGAAAATAAGAGTCTTTTTATTGTTTTTGATAAGTGCCAGCATGCCAGCATTAGCAGCGGAGGTGCCACCCGCTGCTGTGGCGGTTGACCCCGTTGACCCTGAATTTATTGATTCTTTGGATCAACAAGAATCCGTTCAGCTAACAGATGATCAAATAATCCTGCCAAATGGTAAATCGTTACGACAATTTTCGGATGAGCATCCTGAGTTGCACAAAAAATAGGCGTAAATTTTAGGCGCTCGCATCATCCATTTTATTGGCATACCAGGTTTCACCAATCGCAATTTTTTCGCGGCCTTGGGATTCGCGCCATGCATTGCTGTCTCGCAGGGAATAAATGCAGCCGCAATATTGTTGCTGATAAAATTCTTCTTCTTTGGCAAGTGTGTACATGCGTGCTGCACCGCCGTCTTTGCGCCAGTTATAGGTCCAGTAACTTACATCGCCGTAAGGCTCTGCCGCGCGGGTGCCAGAATCATTGATCTGTTCCATATTTTTCCAACGCGAAATACCAAGCGAGCTAGTGATAACACGAAAGCCGTTTTCGTGTGCATAAAGGGCGGTACGCATAAAACGCATATCAAAGCACATTGAGCAGCGGCGACCACGCTCGGGGTCTTTTTCCATGCCTTTGGCACGGGCAAACCATTCTTGCACGTCATAATCTAAATCAATGCATTCAATGCCCAGCTTTTCTGCATAGCGGCGGTTTTCGCTTTT
>JAIXRX010000116.1 GCA_027485005.1 Alphaproteobacteria bacterium | reverse complement strand
CCGGTGGCGAGCAATAATTGTGCTGTTTTTAGCGTTTGGTTATTTGACAAAACAACAGTGCTATGGGTGTTTTGCGCATGGATATCGGACAGATTAGCCTGAATATATTCGATAGTATGATCTGCCTGTTTTGCCCATACATCGGTTTGTTGTTTAATGCTTTGAAGATAATGCCCATAGACGGCACGCGGGACAAAATGATGTGGTTCTACTTGATCAGCCTGGCCATAGCTAGCCAATGCCGCCTGCCCTGCGGTACTTTGCAACCAATCGAGGAAATGATTAGGCGCGTCTGGAAAGGCGCTCATTTGCGCGGCACGAACATTGAGCAAATGTTCCGCATGGCGCGTAGCGTAAGCTGCCCCAAATGAATCCGCAGGCGCGCTATCAACCACGGCGATTCGCCATGGGGCGGTAGAGTTTTTAAGAAGATGATGAATGGTTAGCTGACTAGAAAAACCAGCACCAACGACAACTAAATCATAGATTGAATCAGGCGCGCTCACTACTCAGCCTGTTCTGTTGGCTCAGCATTTTTCTTTGCGAGTTCTTGAATGTAATTCACGCGAGCAGTCATAATCGCATTCATTTTTGCCATTTGATTGCTGGCAGTGCGAGTGAAAGTGAAAGGAAAAACACCGTGGATAAACAAAGCCACGGCCGTGAACACTAAGCGCAAAGACATCTTGGCAGTGAACCAAAAATGCTGGAAATAATTTTCTCCTGTCGCATTCGGATGATTGCTAAAAATTTCTGCTAAAAACGCAATTAGTTTGCGTAACAATAGCAACAACAATGGCTGAACTGCTTGAAGGTAGAACTGACGGATTTTTTCTAGAAAAGCCATAAACCACTCATTTTTAAATCGGTTTTTCAGCCTATCGCACCCTTCCCATCTTTACAAGAAGCTAAGGTATAATCCTTTAAATACATAGAGTTAAAAGACAACCTCAACCATTCGGCTTCACGGCAAAATTGTCACAAAAACTTAACGTGTCTTTAGGATTTATGGGCGCATAATAGCATGAAGGATATTTATTTTTAACAAGGGACGTTGTTATGTCTAATGAAGAAGAAGCCCGCGCCAATATTGAAGATAAGCTGAGCGTAAAAAGTTTTGCTTGGAGTCAAGCCTCGCAAATGTTGCTGCAAATTGGAGGCGGCGTTGTTGGCTTTTTTGCGGGTAAGGGAATTTCCAATATTGGAACGCTGGCAGAGCGCACAGGCAAATGGGTTAAATCCATGCCCTATTTGGAGAAAATGCTTGAAGATTCAACGAACAAAGAGGCTGGTAAACACGGCATTACTGCCATTGGCACGCTCGTGGGTTTAACCATTGGTGGCGTGGCATCACTTTATCGCCATTGGCGCCGCGGAGAATCCGAACGATTGGCTGTGGAAGAGATTAATAAAGACATGGCAAGCTTGATGAGCAAGCGCGTGGAAACCGAAAACATGCTTCAAAAGCAAGGGGCGGAGGTTGAAAAGCTTTTGCATGAAGCCCAAAAACATGCATCACCTGTTCATGCGACTGCGGCAGTGGAAGAGAAAAAACCAACCCACGATGTAACAGTACATAAAGATGTTACTGAACATAAAGATATGCATGCAACGAAAGAGCATGAGCATATTGAACATGCCCATAAAGAGGGCGGCATGGCCGATAAATTTGCGACCAAACCTGGAGGCTCGCACCTTGCCGCCGCAGAACATAGCAAAGCATTGGCAGGTGAGCGTCGTATCTAATGGATAAAACAGCGGCAACCACTTCTTCAAATACCAAGCCTGTAGAGCAAAAAGCTACAGACCAAGGATTCATGCCGTTTGAACAACGTGAAAGCCAGCATGTCAAACCATGGGGTTTTCTGAAGTCGATTGCTATTACCATTGTACTGGCAAAGTTAAGTTATGTAGCAGGGCATATTGCAACCAATATGTTCAGTGGTAAAGGGCTTGGCGAAGCCTTCAAAGCTTACCGAAATGATATTATTGGCTCCCCTGTTTTAGTGGACGAATTATCAGGAAAAATGACGGCAAATAAGCCAGTGATTGTGGGACTTATTTTTGGTACTGCAGGCGCTCTCACCGAAGCCTATCTCAAATGGCGAAAAGGCGAACATAAGCGTCTAATGATTCATGATTCGATGGAAGATGTGAAGCACTATCTGGTGACAGATACCGGAGAAAAAGAACTGGAATCTCAGCGCCGTATTGAGAAAAATATTAAAGAGATTATTGCCCTGCGCGAGGGTAAACAAACCATGTCGCATGCAGATGGCGTCACACATCATGCAGCAAATGACCACAGCCAGCATCAGCTCTAAGCTAGTATTCATACATTAATATTTATGAATAAAAAATCATCCGATAGATGGTTTATGCGTGAACCAGACCATGTTGTGATTGGCGTTTAGCTCCCACCATCGGTGGGCTGGAAACAAAGCTACCTTCCACATCCGCCACTTCAAAACGCATCGGCTGTGAGGTAGTTTTCATCTGAGCTATTTGTTGTTGTTCGCTCAAATTCGCCATGCGGTTCGGTTCCATCATGCTTTGCAAGGACGCTTTATCCATGCCGTATTTCGACAACATGCCGTCAAATTTCTGTGCCTGTTCCTGAGAAATGCCTCGCTCACGCTGCATCCCAAGGCTATGTTCTTTAGGTTTGCGCTCCGTGCGCGGCGCTTCAATGTCCACACCGCGTGCCGCACGATAACTAAATTTTGGATCCATGGAAGGGGCGCGATCAAACATTTCGCCCACTGACTTTTTGCCCATACCGCGTACTTGCGCGGTCAGGTTATCGAGGAACATGCCCAGGCCGTTAAAGATACCATCGCCAATCGCTTGAGCGCCGCTCATCATGTCGTTGGCGAGTGATCGTCCGAGCTGTTCTGGTTTTTGTAATCCGAGTGCTACCATAGTCACTTCTCCTATTGTTTTTATTTTAACACAAAAACTTTAGGAGAAATATGAATTTTTTGTGACAGTTTTTTACATTGCGCCCGCTATCGCCGCCTACTGCGGCTCACATGGCGCTAAGCCGCAGGCGCACTCGGCCTACTGGCCTCGTAAGCAAAAACGTTCTGCGAATGCAGGAGCATGAGTCAGCCTTGAGCTAGCTTCATGCTGAATTCAGGAGAATTCAGCGGAAGCAAACGTATTATTTGCTTTTGCAGAAACTCACCACGTTATCGATCACATAATCAATCGCTTCGCGGCCAAGGCCAGGGAACACGCCCAACCAGAAGGTATGGCTGCTCACGCGGTCAGACTGGGTCATGTCGCCCACTTTGCGATATTCGCGACCAATCATATATGGCTGGCGCAGCAAGTTGCCACCAAACAGCAAACGGGTGCCAATTTTCTTATCGTTCAGATGCTGCAACAGCTCATCACGGGTGAATGGCGCACCGTCACGCACCGTCAACGGGAAACCAAACCATGATGGATTGGAGTTTGGCGTAGCTTCTGGCAAAATCAGGAATTCTTCCACTTGCTTCAGGCCTTCTTTGAGCCAGCCAAAATTACGACGACGCGCTTCGATAAACTCAGCCAAACGGTCGATTTGCGAGCAACCAAGTGCCGCCTGCATGTCGGTAATTTTCAAGTTATAGCCAAGATGTGAGTAGGTGTATTTGTGGTCATAGCCGTGCGGCAATTCACCCAACTGCCAGTCATAACGCTTACCGCAGGTGTTATCCACGCCCGGCGCGCAATAACAATCACGGCCCCAGTCACGCAAGGATTCTAGCGCGCGCTTCATGGTGCTGCCATTGGTAAATACAGCGCCGCCCTCACCCATCGTAATGTGATGCGCAGGGTAGAAGCTAAGTGTGCCAACATCCCCAAACGTGCCAACGGTTTGGCCGTTATAGGTCGCGCCCAGCGCGTCGCAGCTATCTTCCACCACGAACAGATTATGTTTTTTCGCAACCGTCATTACTGCTTCCAGATTGAACGGATTACCCAGCGCATGCGCAAGCACAATCGCTTTGGTTTTTTCGGTCACTGCTTCTTCGAGTTTGCTGCAATCCATGTTGTAGGTGGGGATATCCACATCGAGGAATACAGGCACCAAACCATTGCTGATGAT
>JAIXRX010000061.1 GCA_027485005.1 Alphaproteobacteria bacterium | reverse complement strand
GAAGCGAACCAGACGGTCGATTTAGTCGGCTGGAAAGCCACCTTGCAAGAACCCCGCGCGTATGACGGCGCGAATTTCACCGCGATTGTTTTCCCGATGACGCTGGCGCTGGAAAACGGCACCACCCATGCCCTCACGCCTGAATATCGTAATTATGGCCAAGGCCAGGAAACCAAGGAAGCGGCCATTCGCATCGGCCTTTTAGAAGATTGGTATGCCACCATCAGCCCATTACAAAATGAGACTGGGCGCTGGTTGCTGCGTGTGCATTATGAACCCGCTATTTTGTGGTTGTGGCTAGGGCTTGCCCTTGCCGTGCTTGGTGGTGTATTGTGCCTTGGGCAGTCCTTCCTTTCTCTTCCTCGCAAAGCAAACTCATGAGCCAATTTACCCCACTCGAATTTTCGACCCCACTGATTTGGCCGGAGGCGCAAGTCAAAACACCACGAGGTCGCCAGAATAACCTCAATGGTTTTCCTCCCTCTGTGACCTTGGCAGACGCCCTGCGTTACATTGAAGAGGAGGTGCAGGCACTTTCCCCTACCAAAGCTATCATTACCAGCCATGTAGAGTATCTTAATAACGACCGTTTACGCAGCAAAGAAATTACCAATTCAGCTGCCAGCCTCAAGCTATCCATTTCGGGGCAGTATTTTCTTTTTGCTTGCGATCGCTGGTTGCTCATCACCCACAATCTCTATGCGATTTCAGCCACCATTCGTAATTTACGCCAGATTGCACAATTTGGTGTGGCCGACACCCAGCATCTCATGCAGCCTTATCTGGTGCAAAGTCCCACCTCAGTGGCCCCACAGCGCAACGCTACAGGCGACGAGCCATGGATGCAAACGCTGGGACTTGGCAGTACCGCGACCGTGGAAGACGCGAACGCCATTTACCGCGCGCGTGCAAAAATCCTGCAAAACGACGCGGAGGCATTGATGCATCTCAATGCTGCCATCGAACAAGCACGGCAATTCTTCGGCAGCAAAGGATAATCTATGCGTCATTTACCTCTGCTCTTTTTCTTTGTTTTATTACCTTTACTTTTGCTTGTAGTGTGGGGAGAAGATCAGGCGATTGGCAATGAAACTGGTTGGCCCGTGGGGCAACCCGTGCCTACAGTCGCTCTCACCGTTTATACCGATAATGATATGGGTAATGCCGCCCCCGCCCTGCCGCTACACACTCTCAAAGGCCAGCCTTATCTGCTTAATATTTTTGCATCATGGTGTGCGCCTTGCGCTGCCGAGCAACCTGTGCTTGAGGAAATTTCTAAAAAACACCAGCTCCCCATTGTAGGTATTGCCTGGAAAACGAAACCAGAAAAACTAAAATTATTTCTTAATACCCACGGCAATCCTTTCCGCCAAATTCTGCTCGACACTGAAAGCAAAGCCATGCTCTCACTGGGTGGTGTGGGTGTTCCTGAAAGCTATTTGGTAGATGCCGAGGGCATCATTCGTCATCATGTCACAGGATCGCTTAGCTTGAAAGATTTTGAAGAAAAGATGCTACCAAAACTTTCCACATCTTATAAAAAACCTGAAGGGCAAGCTAAATAATGCGAGCCTTTTTTATTGCTTTTTTACTGCTGCCATCCTTGCTCTTTGCGCAAAGCACATCGTGGAATGCCGAGCAGGAAAATCGTCTACAACATCTGCTGGGTCAGCTTAAATGCGTGGTGTGTCAGGGGCAATCTCTACGCCAATCGGACGCCACCTTGGCGCAGGATATTCGTCTGTTAGTGAAGCAAGAAATTCAGAATCAACAAACCGACCAACAGATTCTTGACCAGTTAGCCCAGCGCTATGGCACCCAAATTCTGTTCACACCGCCGCTACAACCCAGCACTTATGCCTTATGGGCGCTCCCTGCTCTGCTTCTATTTTTTGCGCTTGGCATGTTTTATCGCCAACAGCGCCGTACTCGGCAGGAGTCCGCATGATTGCGCTTTACGCCCTTCTTTCATGCCTTGGTCTGGTCGTTTTTTCGCTGCTCTTCTGGCCGCTTATTTCTTCGCGCACGACAGCCTTGCGCGGCATAGCCGCCACTTTGCTCTGCACCGCCTTATGCGTTGGGCTTTATAGTGTGGTAGGTACCCCCCAATATGCGGAGTGGGAAAAAGCAGCAAATGACCGCGCAGAACATGCTAAGAATGCACTCAAACGTGCCCAAGAAGCACTGACTGCTAATCCCAAAGACCCCATCGCCCATGTGGAGGCCGCCCGTGCGCTTATGGATATGCAGCAGCCCAAAGCCGCCATTGCCCATCTAAAACAAGCCGCCATCATCACGCAAGGCACGCCAGAAGTGTTGCTAATGCTGGGTAAAGCAGAGCTATTCGCTAATGGCGGTATCATCAATCAACCCGCGCGGAACGCTTTTAAGATTGTATTACTGCAAGTGCCAGACTCCACTGAAGCACGCTTTTATCTGGCGCTTGACACCGAACAGCAGGGTGAGACGGCTCGCGCCCGAAAGACCTATCAAGAGCTGTTGGCCAGCCCAAATCTGCCCGCTGCCTTGCGTGAAGCAGTGCAAACGCAGCTTACTGAGTTAGAATCAGCAAAAAAATAAGGAAGAAAATAGGAAGAAGTGGGGCGAGTGACCGGTTTCGAACCGGCGGCCTCCAGTGCCACAAACTGGCGCTCTAACCAACTGAGCTACACCCGCCACAATACACAAAAGGTGGGTGGTTTAAACGCGATTTTTCCAGCAAGGTCAAGGGGTTTTT
>JAIXRX010000005.1 GCA_027485005.1 Alphaproteobacteria bacterium | reverse complement strand
TGCAATCGGCGCATACATGAGTTTATAAATGGGGTCGCCTTTAGTAGTCAGGGCTTCAAATGAAAACACCGCATCTTCTGGCGTCACTGGTTTTCCATCATGCCAGCGGGCTTTGGGGTGAATCTCAAATTCCATACTCACACCCCCTTGCGCCACTCGATAGCGTTCTGCAAGCAAGGGATAATAGGTTTCAGGGTCGTCCAACGTTCCTGTCATCATTGATTCGTACAACACACCGATGTTAGGTGCTTTCACCCCCTTGAGCAAAAAGGGATTTAGGGTATCAAAGCCGCCGGTGGTAGCCAACACCATCTGCCCGCCTTTAGGCGCCTTTGGATTCACATAGTCAAGATGCGAAAAACTCTCGCTATATTTAGGCTCACCGAACAATTTGAAGGCGACCCGCCATTGTCCTTCCACCACCTCTGCCGATGCTGAAAAAGCAAAGGCAAGAAACAGTGCAAAAACACCATTTCTTGCCCAAGTATGCAAATGATACATGTGCTGCGAGCTATTTGAGTGTTTTTAGGTAAGCAATCATATTAGCGCGGTCCTCTGGTTTGCTTAGGCCTGCAAATGCCATTTTAGTACCCTTAACAGCCTTACTAGGCTTGGTGAGAAAATCTGATAGAGCCTGCTCAGTCCATGGGCCTTGGGCTTTCATCGCATCCGAATAGGCAAAACCAGCAGCTACGCCCGCTTTTTTACCCACAATACCATGCAAGTTCGGGCCAACTTTATTGGCGCCGCCTTTGTCAAAGCTATGGCATGCTGCGCATTTTTTGCTCAAGGCTTGGCCAGCGGCCGCATCTGCTTTCGCAAGCAATGTTGTGATATCAACGGGTGCTGCATCTGCCGCTTCGGCATCACCACCACCCAAAACTTCTTCTGCCGCCACTTCAACGCTGAAGCCACGCTTGTCCGAATGCTCGGGAGTATAAAGAGCATCCGTTACTTTACCCGCGCCCATCGCTATTAATCCTGCTAGCAAAAAGGACGCAGCCACTTTATTAAATTCGAGATTCATAAACGCTCCTGATAGTTTGGCAAAAATAATCAATGGATGAAATAATAAAATTGTCCTAGCTAATAAACCTGAGCGCTTGCAAATGCAACTAACAAAAGGAGCGAAAAATGAGCAATCCTGTCATCGTGATACCCTCGCGCTACGCTGCCACTCGTCTACCTGGCAAACCTTTGCTGGATATTGGTGGTGCCCCAATGATTGTACAGGTACTCCACCGCGCTCAAGAAGCCCATGTGGGGCCGATTTGGATAGCCACCGATACCCCGCAAATTGCAGACGCAATAGAAGCGGCAGGCGGCCAAGTGGCCATGACCTCCGCCGCTCATCCGTCTGGCTCCGACCGCATTTGGGAAGCGTTGCAAGTCATTGACCCCGAGGGCAAACACGACATTATTGTCAATCTGCAGGGCGATATGCCAACGATTGACCCCAATATTATCCGTTTTGTGCTAGAGCCACTGGAGAATCCCGAGGTAGATATTGCAACACTCGCAGCCCCTATTAAAAACCTGAAAGAGGCAGATGACCCTAATGTGGTAAAGCCGATTTTAGCATTTGAAAGCGAAACGCTGGCGCGCGCCCTTTATTTCACCCGCGCAAAAGCGCCATACGGCATGGGCGCTTACTATCACCATATCGGCATCTACGCCTACCGTCGCCGCGCTCTTGAACGCTTTGTTTCGCTCGAACCTTCGCCTCTTGAGCAGCGCGAGAAACTCGAGCAACTGCGCGCCCTTGAGGCAGGCATGCGAATTGATGTAAGAATTGTTGACACCGTGCCACTTGGAGTGGATACCCCTGAGTTATTAGAAGAAGCCCGCGCAATGATATCGCGATGAATAGCGACGTTGTCACACTTAAATAAAAGGAAAAAATCATGAGTAAATATTTTGATGTGACCGGCATTGGCAATGCGATTGTGGATGTGCTGGCAACCACGACCGATGATTTTCTAAATCATCACAATATGCGCAAAGGCACGATGGCACTCATTAATGCCCAGCAAGCGCATGAAATTTATTCACACATGAAAAACCACCGCGAGTGTGCCGGTGGGTCGGTGGCTAATTCGCTGGCGGCAATGGCTGAGCTGGGCGCTAAAGTCGCTTTTATTGGCAAAGTGAAAGATGACGCATGGGGTGTGAGCTACCAACATGGCATGCAGGATGTCGGCGTACATTATACCACTCCGGCGGCCACCAGCGGCAATCCAACGGGTTGTAGCTATATTCTAGTGTCACCCGATGGTGAGCGCACGATGAATACCTATATCGGCGCATGCAGTCATTTAAGCAAAGCAGATATGGATGAAGAGCTGATTCAAAGCAGCCGCATTTTATTCATTGAAGGATATATGTGGAATCAAGAAGCTGCGATTGAAGCTATCCGCCATGCCATTGCCATCACCAAAGCAGCAGGCGGAAAAGTGGCGCTGACTTTATCAGATGTTTTCTGCATCGAAAATCACCACGACGATTTCACCCAGCTAGTCTCGGGCGAGGTGGATATTCTATTCGCCAATGAAATGGAAATCTGCACTCTGCTGCGTGAGAATGAAACCGAAAATGCACTTACGCGCATTGCAACACAGGTGCCGCTAGTCGCCGTGACGATGGCCGAAAAAGGCGCGGTGGTTCTGCGCGGAGAAACGCGTATCAATGTGCCCACCCCAACCGTTGAAAAAGTGGTGGATGCCACGGGTGCTGGCGATATGTTCGCCGCTGGTTTTCTTTATGGCCTTTCACAAGGTTGGGATGATGCTAAAGCAGGGGCGCTTGGCTGCACGCTTGCGTCTCATATCATCCAGCAAATTGGTGCGCGCAGCAGCATACCACTCGCAAGCATCACGAAAGCAGCGTAATATTAGCAAAATAAAAGCTATGCTTGGCGCTCAATCACGTCCCAGATTTTTGCAGCGACACTAACGCCCGTTAAATCCTCATAGGTCTTAAGACCAGTGGGGCTGGTGATGTTGATTTCATTCAAATAGCCACCAATCAGATCAAGCCCCACAAACAGCAACCCTTCGGCCTGCAACCAATCTTTGAGTGCTGCGCACACCGCACGCTCACGTGGATTAAGCGCTATCAACTCGGCGCGCCCACCTAAGCGCAAATTCGAGCGAATATCGTCGCCTTGTGGAATCCGAGCAAAGGCTCCCTCGACCTCGCCATTCACCAGCAGCACGCGCAGCTCGCGCGTGCGTACTTCGGGAATAAATGTTTGTGCGACGAGTGGAATATTGGGCTGATTTTCCAAAATTTCTTTGGCTTCTTTGTGCAGTGCTTCCGCACTTTCTACCAATACAATCCCCCGCCCACCAAAACTATAAAGTGGCTTAAGCACCACGGCCTTGTGGGTTTCAAAAAACACCTCAATCTCCTGCATATCCGCTGAGATTAGCGTGGGGGGCATCCATTCTAAAAACTGTAGCGGCGAGAGTTTTTCTGCATGATCTCGCAGCGCTTGCGGGCGGTTAAATACGCGCACATGGGCAGGCAACATACCGAGCAAATAGGTTGCGGTCATATAGGCCATATCAAACGGTGGGTCTTGCCGCACCCACACCACATCCATGCTGGATAAATCGGTCCAGACAGCAGGAGAGAGTTGAAACCACACCTCACCGGCTTGCACATGCATCGCAGCCAGTGGCGTGCCCACCCTGCCATCGGCGCGGTGGGTAAGCATTTTGGCGTCATAGTAAAAAATCTCATGCCCACGGGCGGCGGCCTCATATATCAGGCACATCGTAGAATCGGTGGCACGGTTAAACCCTGCCGGATCATCCATCTGAAACGCAATTTTCATGCCGCCCTACCAGCCAGATTTCTGAGTGCTGTTTCCCGCCGGCGCGGGGTTAAAGCGGCGCGGATCATTCGCCAACACAATATGGCTGATAACTTCTTTCACGTATTTAGTGGTGGAGGCAATATAAGTCACGCGCTCCATCTCCGCTGAGGTGCGCGCAATGCCAAAAATATAAACCTTCTGGTTCACCGATTCGATATTGTAATTCACACTGCGCACCGCACCGTCCAGCAGCAATCGAGCGCGAATCTGGCTCGCCACCCATGCATCAGTCGTATAATTGGAGATGCTACTTTTATCATTCACCACAAGCTCATTGATGACTTCTTTCACCCCACGTGGCAACCACGCCAGACGCACGGCTTCCAGTGCCGTTTCTGGCTTGTCGACATTCCCCGTAAGCAGCACGCGGCCCTCCACAACATTCGCGGTTACATTACGAAACAGATCGTTGATGTCTTTTTGTAAGAACAAATGATTAAGCTCAATGCGTATCGCCGAGTCGTCCACCGCTTTGCCCACACTGCGCTCTTGGGCCACTGCCACACCCGTGGTGGTCGCCGCAGAGGTTGCTATCCCAAGGGGGCTACAAGCAGCATTTAATAATAACAACGCGCCAAGAAATATGGCGCTCATCAATTGTTTCATTTTTCTCTCCACTGCTTTTCTTATAAAATAACATCCACGACATCTTCCACCACGTCCAGCACAATACAACCTGTTAGCAACCAAGGAAGCAAAGCTATCATCACCCATTTTTTAAGCATGAAATCTCTCCCTTATTTTTAGTTTTTATGGGCGTGAAGCGTCTGGCAAATGATACGGCAAAGACCGTGGGCGTGCCACTACAAAATCTAGCCGCAGGTCGTAATCTTGATAGCGCGGGTGGCTTTGGGCATAACTCACAAGCGATGCCCAGATGCGCTGTTGTTGGGCAGCGGAAAGCGCATACATCCCCGCCTCCATGGTAGGGCGGGCTTTTACCTCCACCGCAATCAGTGTGCGCCGCTTGGCTGCAATAATATCAATCTCGCCCGCAGAGCTACGAAAACGGCGCGCTAAAATACGATAACCTTTGAGGGTCAGCAACATGACGGCCAGCGTTTCCGCCCAGCGTCCCTTACGCTCCGCCGCTAATTTTTTTTGCAAAGGAGTTAAGCGCGATTGTTTGAACATGAGAGGGCAAACTCATAAAGCGCATCGCGTGAGATATCCGCATGGGGTAGCAACGCTTCCACAACTGCCTTCACAGGCGCACCTGCCGCGCGAAGCACCTGTATCGATTGTTGCCATGACTCGCTTAAACCTTCTGCTGGCGGAGCATTCGGTGGGCCAATCACCACCACCACCTCACCTTTGGGTGAGCCTGCTTTCTCGTAATGTGCCGCAAGCTCCGGCAAGGTGCCATGACGAAATTCTTCAAATTGTTTGGTAAGCTCTCTCGCCACACACGCGTCCCGCGCGCCCAAAACCTTGGCCATGTCCGCAAGACTTTCGGGCAAACGGTGGTTAGATTCATACAGCACGAGGGTTGCAGGGATTGTCGCAAGCGCTTGCAATTCGGTTTGGCGTGCGCCCGATTTTTGAGAAAGAAATCCTGAAAAATGAAAGGCATCCGTCGGCAAGCCCGCCCCCGCCAGCGCCGTGAGCAAAGCCGATGGGCCAGGAATCGGTACGACCAGAATACCTGCCGCGCGGCAGTCGCGCACCAGCTTAAACCCGGGGTCAGAAATGAGCGGTGTGCCAGCATCACTCACCAGCCCAATGCGCTCGCCTGCGCGCAACCGCTCGATGAGTTGAGGGCGCACCGCGTCCGCATTATGATCATGATAAGCAAAGGTAGAAACGCGAATATCGTACGCACTCAGTAATTTCGAGGTCACACGGGTATCCTCGCAGGCCAGCGCGTCCACACCGCGCAGTGTTTCAATCGCACGGGCCGTGATGTCTTTCAAATGGCCAATCGGTGTGGCAATCACATAAAGTCCAGCGGGTAGGCGGTTGGATTTCGCTTGGTCTTGAGGCTCAGACATTTTAAGATACCATTTTGTAAGTATTTTGTGTGCTAAAGGATTTTATGACATCTATCACGCGCGCCGCCTTTCTCCAATCGCTTTGCATCGGCATGGCCTGCCTTTTGGCGTGGCCCGCGACCGCACAAGAAGCGGGGGTAAAGACAGGACAAATTTCTGCCGCGCCACTAGCACCGATCGCCAGGCCTGCGAGTCCTGTTACAAAACCGGTGGCGGCCGCTGTGCCAATCATTAAACCTGTGATTGAAGCAAAGCCAACGCCTGCCCTACCGCTTGCAGAGAAGCCAGCAGGCGGCATGGCGGCACCCATGGCGCAAATGGCGCCTCAGAAAACCATGAATATTGGCTTACTTGCGCCGCTATCTGGCGAATCTGCGGGGATAGGCAAAGCGATGATAGACGCCGCAACGCTGGGACTTTATGACCTAGAAGCAAGCTATGGCAAGCAGGCGAACGGGGCTTTAAAACTGGTGATAAAGGATACCAAAGGCACCGCCGAAGGAGCCAAGCAAGCCGCAGTAGAGGCCTTACAAGATGGTGCAGAAATCATCATCGGCCCACTAACGGATGTGGAAACCCAATTACTTGGGCCTGTGTTGCAATCCACCAAGAAATGGGCGTTCAGCCTCTCACATAACCCGATTATTCGTGTGCCTAATGTAGTGCAATGCGGTTATTTCTCTGGCCAACAGATTGAGCGTCTTCTCACTTATGCTTTCAAACGCGGCGCGAACCGCATCGCCACCATTGCAAGAAATAGCGTGGAGGGCAGAATGGCAATGGATGAGTTTGCCCAGAGCATGGGACGCCGAGGCGTTACGCCGCTTGCGACCGTTACAACAGGCAGCGACAATGCCAATATGACGCGTGAAATCGGGCCACTGGTGGCAGATATTAGTAAAATTACGCGTCAATCAGGCGTGGGACTTTTCTTGCCGATAAGCGCGCCAGACACCGAGCAAGTTTTACGCTTTATGGTCGAGAAAAATCGTATTCCCCGAAATTACCTGTTGGTTTTTGGTACTAATCAGTGGGACACATCCGAAGCGCTCAACCAATTTACCATGCAAGAAGCTGTTTTCACATCAACCCCACCTGAAAAATTCACGCAATTCACCCGCCGATTTGAAGGATCTTATGAATATCCCGCGCCTCGGGTCGCATCTTTGGCCTATGACTTAGTGGTGTTGTTTGGCCGCTTGATAGGGGAAGGCGGCTTGAGCGCACTGAC
>JAIXRX010000118.1 GCA_027485005.1 Alphaproteobacteria bacterium | reverse complement strand
TTTATCGTGGTTTTGCGTGAAGTTTTCATGACAATTGCCAAAATACTAGCCAAGCCCAAAACTTCCTGCTAAATACCCGACTAATTCATAGGGGTATTATATGCTACTTGGTACAAAATCTCGATATGCGGTAATGGCGATGGTGGATCTGGCGCTGCACACGGAAGACAACAAGCCCGTGTCGCTGGCGGATATGGCCATGCGCCAAGAAATTTCGCTGGCCTATTTAGAGCAGATTTTCCCGCGCTTGCGCAAAGCGGGGCTGGTGCTTCCGGTGCGTGGGCCGGGCGGTGGCTATTTGCTGGCAAAACCTAAAGCCCAAACCTTTGTAGCGGACATTGTGACCGCGGCCGATGAATCCCTGAAAATGACCCGCTGTGAAGGCCCAAAAACCGGCGGCTGCATGCAGTCTGGCGCCAAATGCCTGACCCATGATTTATGGGAAGGTTTGGGCAACCAGATTCATGCCTATCTCAGCGCGATTTCGTTGCAGGATGTGTGCGAACGCTTGGTGAAGCAAAAGCATGGCTGCGTGTTTTTATATGGTGAAACGGCGCAGAACCCCGCCCATGCCCACTAATATCTATCTCGATTATAACGCCACATGCCCGTTGCTGCCACAGGCGCAAGCCGCGATGGTGGAGGTTTTGGCGCAACCACTCAACCCTTCTTCCACCCATGCGTTTGGCCGCACCGCCAAAAAACATTTGGAAGATGCACGGCGCGTGATTGCAAACGCCGTGAGCGCCTTTGCGAATGAAGTGATTTTTACTAGCGGCGGCACGGAAGCGAACAACCTTGCATTGCGTGGCGTCAAAGCACCCGCTGTGCTAGTGGCTGCGACGGAGCATGCCTCCGTGTTGCAAGCCGTGCCGAATGCGCAGCGTTTGGCGGTGAACCCCAATGGATTATTGGATTTAGCGGCGCTGGATAAGGCGTTGAAAGCCGCGCCGAACGCGCTAGTGTCTGTGATGTTGGTGAATAATGAAACGGGTGTGATTCAGCCCATCGCTGAAATTACGAGAATCGTGCGAGCGGCGGGTGGATTATTGCATGTGGATGCCTCGCAAGCACTTGGCAAAATCCCTGTGGATATGGGTGCGCTGGGAGCAGACATGCTGACGCTCTGCGCCCATAAATTCGGTGGGCCGCAAGGGGCAGGGGCGCTGGTTGTGCAGCAAAAACTGGCAGTAGCCGCGCAAATGCTGGGGGGTGGCCAAGAGCTGCGACGCCGTGCCGGCACTGAAAATTTAGTAGGGATTGTGGGGTTTGCAGCGGCCGTGCAGCACGCACCAAACCTTGCGCATCTGGCCACATGGCGGGACGCGATGGAGGCCGAGCTGAAAGCCCAAGGCGCAGAAATTTATGGCGCTCATGCGCCGCGCGTGGGGAATACTAGCAGCATTCGCATGGTGGGGATTTCCAATGAAACACAGCTCATGCATTTTGATTTATCGGGGGTGGCGGTGAGCGCTGGTTCGGCCTGTTCTTCGGGGCGGGTGGAAGCGTCGCATGTTTTAACCGCGATGGGCGCAGGAGACGGTGCTTCGCAAACCATTCGCGTCAGCATGGGCTGGAACACCCAAGAATCAGACTTACAGGCCTTTGTAGCGGCGTGGAAAGCTTTGCGTGAGCGCACAAAAAAATAAATCCCCTGCCGCATGCTTTTGGGTATAGGATATAGTTGACTAATTAAGTCGGGTTTACTATATACCCCAGCAAGAACCACAAAAAATACCCAAAGAGAGACCGCTATGCACATTGTTCCTAAAGGGCTGAAGCTGCCCGTTTACATGGACTATCAAGCCACCACGCCGATGGACCCGCGTGTGCTGGAAGCAATGATCCCTTATTTCATGGAAAAATTTGGTAACCCGCATTCGCGCAGCCATGCCTATGGTTGGGAAGCGGAAGCAGCGGGCGAGCAAGCGCGTGAGCATGTGGCAGCACTGATTGGCGCGGACGCGAAAGAAATCGTGTTTACCTCAGGTGCGACCGAATCCAACAATATGGCCATCAAAGGCGTGATGGATTTTTACAAAGATAAAAAGAACCACATTATTACCGTGGTGACAGAGCATAAATGCGTGCTGGATTCGTGCCGCCATTTGCAAGAAAAAGGCATTGAAGTGACCTATCTGCCGGTGCAGCCCAACGGCTTGGTGGATTTAGAGGTGCTGAAAGCCGCGATTAAAGAAAACACCTTGCTGGTGTCCATCATGGCCGTGAATAATGAAATCGGCGTGATTCAGCCGCTGGCAGAGATTGGCAAAATCTGTCGTGAAAAAGGCGTGTTCTTCCATACCGATGCGGCGCAAGCCTTCGGCAAAATTCCGCTAGACGTGGAAGCGATGAATATCGATTTGATGAGCATTTCTGGCCATAAAATTTATGGGCCGAAAGGTATTGGCGCGCTGTTTGTTCGCCGTCGTCCACGCGTGCGCATGAATGCTCTTATCAATGGTGGTGGTCAAGAACGCGCCATGCGCTCTGGCACCTTGCCAACCCCGCTGGTGGTGGGTTTGGGTGAGGCGGCACGCATTGCCAAAGCGGAAATGGGAAAAGACATTGAGCATGTGCAGCGCCTTAGCAAAAAATTCATGGATGCGGTGATGACCTTGCCGGATGTGTTTTTGAATGGTGACGTGAAGCAGCGCTACGCTGGCAACATGAACATTAGCTTTGCGTATATTGAAGGCGAAAGCATGATTATGGCGATTAAAGACCTCGCGGTTTCTTCGGGCTCTGCTTGCACTAGCGCGTCTTTGGAGCCTTCTTATGTGCTGCGCGCACTTGGCTTGAATGAAGAGATGGCGCACACCTCTATCCGCTTCGGCATCGGCCGTTTTACCACCGACGAAGAGATCGATTTTGCGATTGGTGTGGTGATGGGCGCGATTAACAAATTACGCGAACTCAGTCCCTTGTGGGAGATGGTGCAAGAGGGTATAGACCTCAGCAAAATCGAGTGGGCAGCACATTAAAAATTAACGAGGGACAAACATCATGGCTTATAGCGAACAACTGATTGATCATTACGAAAACCCACGCAATGTGGGCTCGATGGATAAGGGCGACGACAATGTGGGCACGGGTCTTGTGGGTGCGCCTGCGTGCGGCGACGTGATGAAACTGCAAATCAAAGTGGAAAAAGACGCGAGCGGTAACGAAGTGATTACTGACGCGAAGTTCAAAACCTTTGGTTGCGGCTCGGCGATTGCATCTAGCTCACTCGTGACCGAATGGGTGAAAGGCAAAAGCTTGGATGAAGCGATGAGCCTTAAAAATACTCAGATTGCAGAGCATCTGGCTTTGCCACCCGTGAAAATTCACTGCTCGGTATTGGCGGAAGACGCGATTAAATCAGCGATTGCAGACTATAAAGCCAAGCACGCTTCTGACAAAAAAGCAGGCTAATTTTATGGCGCGTCCAAGCCCTATCACCATTACCCCAAGCGCGATTGCGCAGATTAACGCGTTGCTTGCGCAACGTGGCAAGCCTTCCGCGGGGATAAAAATTGGTGTGCGCACCAAGGGCTGTTCAGGCTTGTCTTACACCATCGAATATGCGGATGAAGTGGGACAGTATGACGAAGTAGTGGATCTGCCAGAAAGCAGCGTGAAAGTGCTGATCGACCCCAAAGCCATTATGTTTATTGTGGGCACGCAAATGGACTATGTGGAAGAAAAACTGAAAAGCGGTTTTACCTTCACCAACCCTAATGAAAAAGGCCGTTGCGGTTGCGGTGAATCTTTTCACGTATGAGCGACGCGCGCAAAAACGCCTTTCAGCTTTTGGGGCTGGTGCCCGCGTTCACACTCGACGAAAAACAGCTGGAAGCCAATTATCTGGCGCTGCAACGCCGCTTTCATCCCGACGCGGTGGCCAAACTTTCTGCCGCAGAACGCCAGCAAGGCCTGCAATTTTCCATGGATGTGAACGAGGCCTACCAAACCCTCAAATCGCCGCTTAAGCGCGCACAACTGCTACTTTCCATGCAAGGCATTGTGGTGAATTCTGAAAAAGACACGGTGCGCCCCACGCAACATTTATTGATGCAAGTAATGGCGTGGCGAGAAGCGCTGATGGAGGCTGAGAGCGCTGAAGAGCTGATAGCGCAAGAAGCAGAACTCAAAGCAATCCACCACACGCAACTTGCCCAACTTTCTAACAATCTATCCGCGCAGCAATATGACGCGGCAGCGCAAGACACTTTGGCGTTGCATTACCTTGAAAAAACCTTGGCAGAGCTTAAAATTCGCCGTAAAGGCTTGGGTCAAAGGAGCGCCTAATATGAACTTGCTGCAAATTCACGAACCTGGCCAAACCCCCATGCCCCA
>JAIXRX010000060.1 GCA_027485005.1 Alphaproteobacteria bacterium | reverse complement strand
TATGTGGCGGATCAATATGCGATTTATCGCGGGCAGGACGCTTCGGGCGGTTTGCGCGTGCAGCAATGGCTGATTAACCCATTTGAGTTTTTACGCTTAGCACTTGGAAGTGACGCGCTGCCCAAACCCGATGTGACCACCATGAATGGTCGGCGTATCTTTTATAGTCAGATGGATGGCGATGGCTGGAACAACCTGACCCGTGTAAAACCCTACAAAGACCAACCCGCGATTTCTGCCGAGGTGATTCGCAAAGAAGTTTTTCTGCCGCATCAGGATTTGCCTTTTACTGTGGCGCCGATTGCGGCGGATCTCGATACGAAATGTTATGGCGTGAAAGAAAGTGCGGAGGTGGCGCGCCAGATTTTTGGTTTGCCAAATATTCAAGCCGCCAGCCATACCTATAGTCATATTCTGTTGTGGGATTATTTCTCGGCCGGTGACCCCGCGCGTGAAAAAGACTTGCTCGCCTATTATCCACCGCGCCCATTATCCAACCTTAGCTTCCTCGACTTTTTGAAAAATCTGTTTGGTGGTAATAAAGCGTGGGATAGCGCCAAAGTAGCTGCCAAAGATACGCAGCGCCAAACCCCTGCGGAAGCAAAAGAGCTGGAAAGCAAAATCCTTAGCAAGTATTTCAATCGCATTCCACGCAGCTATGCCTGTGCCCCCTTTGATTTAACACAAGAAATCAATGGCTCGCGGGACGCTTTGCAAAAGCTGTTACCGGTCGGTAAGCGTGTGGGCATGATTAATTGGTCAGGGGATACGTTGCCGTTTGAAGGCGCGATTACCACTGCGCGCAAAGCGGGGCTTTATAACCTGAATGGTGGGGATGTGCGCTATGACGCCGAGTATCCGTCTATTTCCTATGTGGCGCCGATTGGCGCGCAAGTTGGGCGCGAACGTCAAATTTACTCCGGTAATGGCAACGAGAATACTTATAAACGACCAGGGGAAGACCGTTATGCAGGCTATCTATACCTGCAGAAAATGGTGAAGCTGACCAACAGCCCATGGCGCATTACGCCCTTTAACCTGTATTTTCACGCCCATGCCGGTGAGGATATTATGGGTTTGAATGCACTCAAACAGAACTTAGCCTTTGTTAAGGCACAAAAAAATCTGATTCCGATGACCGCTGAGGAGTATACCCGGGTGGCTAATGGCTTTTATAGTACACAAATTGTGTCTTTGGGGCAACATAAGTGGCAGATTCGTAACCCTGGGGCACTCCGTACCATCCGTTTTGACAAGTCAAGTGGCAAGGCTGTGGACTTCGCGAACTCCAAAGGCGTGCTGGGACAAAAATATCTCATGGGAAGCCTGTATATCAGCCTATTACCTGATATTTCTGAGGCGGTTATCGCCTTAAAAGATATACACACAGTCGGTGCATATCCTGTGGAAGAAACTGCATATCTTATTGATTCTTCTTGGATAATAAAAAACTTGCAAAATAGTAAAAAAACATTAAACATTGCGACGCAAGGATACGGAAGCGGAAATATGCTGTGGCATGTGCCCATGTTTGGTAGACACACGATAGAGGTGCGCAAACAGGGTAAGGTGATACAGCGCAACACAGTTGATGTGGCAGAAGACAGGCTATTAAATATTAATACAGCTGTGACTGCTCCAACCCCAGTGGAGGTTTTCATTCAGTATCCGTAATAATAATTTAACCACTCACATAGCAGAGCGGGACGGATGCGAAAATATTGGTTAGTCATTGGTGGCTTAGTAGTTGTTGCAGCAGGCGCTGCCTCTTACTCAATCCTTGGTAAAGACGAGCAGGCGTTGATTGCGTTTAAGGATAAACGCTACGACGAGGCCTTCAAAATCTATCAAGCAAAATTTGAAGCGGGGGACACCTCGCCGGAAACCATTGGCGCTTTGGTCGATCTGCATTTGCAATATGGCTCGATTGATAAAGCTATTGCCGTGATGGAAAGTTATGTCGCAAAAAATCCAGCCAGTGTGGCCGCGCGCGAAAACCTTGGGGTGCTTTATCAATATGCACAGCGCCCAGACGATTATTTGAAAAACCTTGAAGCCATTAAAGAACTCCGCCCAGATGATAAAACCATCGAGAAGCGCTTGGCTGATGCGTATAAACACGACGCAAATTACGAGAAACAATTGCCTGTATTACAATCACTTGTAGATAAAGATTCGAAAGGTGAATCTACCCAGTTCAGAAGCCTTGCCAACCTGCAAGCCACTGGTAAAAAATGGAAAGATGCCATTTTAACCATGCAGAAATTCCGTACGGATCGCCCAAGTGAATTCGTATTCAATGATTTAGAATTTTATGTCAGCTTATTGATGGAAGATAAGCAGTATGATGTGGCGCAAGCTGAAGTGCAAAACTGGCAACAGCAACAAGGCGAGCAGATTAAGCTCCCAGAGCTGGCGCGCTTCGTCAATATCTTGAATTACAAAGGCTCGCCGCAAGCCGCTTATACATTGCTTCAGCCTTATGAGGCCAATATTCAAAATACGCCAGAGTTGTTACCTGACTATATAATGGTGCTTATCAACATGAACCGTGCGCCCGAGGCCTACGCGATCATGAAGCAGCTTTATGCAGACAAGAAATTGCCAGAAGGTATGGAGCGCGAAATGCTGTTCCAAGCCATTGCGCAAAACGACCTGCCGATGGTGATTGAGCTCTATGATAGTGTGGATGCTGAGAACTTCAATGAATCACAACTGATTACTTTGACTGAACTTTCGGTGCTGAAAAATCAGCCAGAACTTTTGAGCAAAGTGAAACAACGTTTTAGCACTCCCGAGAGCTTGAATGGTTATCCTGTGCTTTCCGTGCTGCTGGGGCTGTATGATAATGCACCTGACACGAATGCGCGCATTGAAAAAGCTGAAAGCCTGAACTTACCATTGAACCAGCGTTTGGTGGTGGCGCGTGCGTGTGCACGTTATGGCAATGGCGCATGCATTACCCGCATTATGGACAAATTGCCAAACACCAACGATCTTTCTGAGGCCGAGCTGGTGAATGTGGCCGAGCTTTATTTGCTTTCTAAAGATTATACCCGTGGTTATGCTTTTGTGAATCAGCTGCGTGAAACTCGCCAGATGAAAGGCTTGGACGCTTTGTGGGCGAAATTTGCTGCCGCTACTGGTGATGAAAAGGCGCTTGGCCCATGGTTGGATAATACCAAAGAAATCGCTGAAGGTGACCTTAAGGATTTGTATTTCTTGGCAGGCACCGGCAAAGCCTACGCTACTCAGGCATCTATTGCAGAGCGTTTGTACGAACGCTTCCCAGGTGATGATAGCCGCAATTATGTGGTGACCTCTTACTTGCAATCTGGCCGTAATTCTGACGCGATGAAAATTCTGCGTGAACAGAAAAATCGTTCGGCGCAAGACGAAGACAACTACTTCTACTTGCTGATGAAATTGTCGAAAACTGATCCTGCGATTCGTCGTGAATTGACTGATTATGCGGCAGCGCATTTGAAGAGCAATATCTCTGAGCGTAAGCGCTTGGCGATGGTTTATACACTTATTCAAGCGGGCCGTTCTGATATTGCGATGCCATATATTAAACAATATGCGCAAACCTTGGGTGGACAATGGGTGGATGTGTATACGTCCAACCTTGACAAGCAAGGCAAAACTGAAGAAGCACGTCAGATGCGCTTGCAGCTGGCCAGCCAGCCAGGCACTTCGGCTAAAGTAAAACGCCAGATTGCCTATGCTTTATTGAATCAAGGCTACACGGCAGATGCCACGGGTATTTTCTCTGAATTGGCAGCGAACGCACCTGCAGATAGCGAAGAAGTGCAGCAGCTCTTGTATCTTTGGGGCCCACGCCTAAGCGAAGAGCAGCTGGCATGGATTGGTTCGCGTGTTCAAGCATCAAGCGGGACGCAACGTGAATGGTGGATGAATAAGCTCCTCAATCAATCGGGTGCGGAAGAATTTGTGTCTTATGTGAATTCCGACAGCCTGATTTTGCAGGATGAGCGTGCGGCGCGTAAATATATGCAAAGCCTGTTGGCGCTTGGTTATTTGAATGAACCAAACCCAGCCCTGACCGATGCGTTGATTGCGTCAAATAACCCAACGTTATTGCGTGAACTTGGCCGTGCGACGCGTGCATCTGGCCAACCAGCAGTGGCGGAGCAAGCCTTCATGCGCTTGGCAGAAATGTCACCGGATGATCAAGAAGCGCTGCGCGTGCTTGGTTTGGCGTCCTACGCCCAAGCTGATTATTCTGAAGCGGGTGTTTATTTGGGCAATTATTTGAACCAAAAACATACGGCGGAATATCAGTATATTGATAAAGAAGATTATCAAGCCTACTTCTATCAAGCTGAGATGTTGCGTCGCGAGAAAAAATTTGAGCAAGCGAATGCCTACTATCAACGAGCGCTCGATATCGTGATTGCAAGCCCTAACCGCAATATGGACATGGAATCGAAAGCGGTGCAGTCGATGGTGCGCTTGGGCAATCTTGATGGTGGCCTTGCGACTTTCCGTGAATTAGTATCACGTCATCCGGAAGACCGTTTGGTGCGCGCCGATTTTGCGAGCACATTGATTGAATCTAAGCGTTATGCTGAAGCGCGTGATGTGCTTAAAGCGGATCAAGGTTCAACGCCTGCGGCAACGAACTATGATGCGCCAAGCACCGCTATTCAAGTGCCTGCGAATGAGCTGGAAGGCTATCGCTTCTTCAGCAACGGTAGCGAAGTGCTGCTGAAATTTAAAAGCAAAAAAGCGCGTGATGCTTTTGTGAATCCACAAAACATCAAACGTCATGATTGGGTGGCTTATAGCACCGAAGGTTATGACCGCGTATTGATTGGTGCCACCTATCCAAATCAATTGGCGTTGGTACCAGCAAGCAATGGCTATCTGATTACCAAACGTAACGACATACGCACCGATGCGAAACTGCAAAAAGATCTCGATTTGCGTTATCAATTGCTCAATGCCCGTGTGGATTTAGAAACCGGTAAAGCGGGTGCGGCCATTGCACGTCTGGATGCGATTGCACCAGAATATGATAACGACATTCAACGCTTGGGCTTTACGGCTAATGCGCAAAACTATGCGGGGCGTTGGAAACGTGCCATGGGTTTGCTTGACCGTGCCGCTGCTATCAATCCGAAAAACGAGGACATTGCGTCACTTCGTCGTGATATCTGGTTGTTGCATGCCCAGCATGTGAAGTTGGATTACGAATATCTCGCGATTGGCGAAAATACGATGAATCACACCACGCTTTCTGGTCGTGCTGATTTAACGGAGAAAGTTGATCTGTCGTTTGACATTCATAACGCTAACATTGAAACCAATGGTGTGCGTCGTTCGGACGGCCGTTTAGGTAACTTTGAAGACGACAAACAAAAAGGTGCGATTGATTTGCGTTACTGGGCGGATAATTCCGACATTTACCGTGCGTCTTTATATGCCAATAATGACCGAATTGGTTTTGGTGTGGGCTATGCCTTCTTGAGTGCGCTTGGTGAAACAGAACTGCATGCCGACTGGAAAAAACCAACCTGGGACTTCTTTGAAGGCGCATTGGATGACGCGGTGCGTGATCGTTTGGGCTTCACTCAATCGGCGCGTATCAATGATAACTGGTCAATTTCAACCCATGCTGCTTACAATAATTACAGCGTTAAAACGGCAGATGATGTGATGAAAACGGCAACCTTTGGTGGTCAGATTGTTCGTAACCTCGTCACCGAGCCATATTATTTGGCCCTTGGTTATGGTTTGGATGCTGAATACCGTTTGGATGAGGATCTAGGTCGTGATGCAACCGGTGAGCAATATACGCTCATGCAAATTGATAGCCGTGAGATTCACAACTTGTCAGTGATTGCTGGCAAAGACCTTACCGAAGATACCCGTGTGGATGGTTCCGCTGGGTATGCGGTGAACCGTCTGGGGCAACATGGCCCATTTGTCGAAGGTCGTTTAACGCATGATATGTATGATAACAGGTTACAGGCTCAATTCCGTGCAGGCTACGGCTTGCTGGGTGGTAGCGGTAACGCCGTGGGTGACACCGATCTGGTGCGCGCAGGTGGTTATCTGATGTATCGATTCTAATCTAACAGCAATACTTAACTTCAAAGGACAGAACTTATGTACCAAGAACAACAAGATGATGTGAGAAAAATTTTCGGCATCCGCGCAATTGCGGTGGTCGAAGTTGCTATCATTATCGGGGTATTGCTGCTGCTTTCGCCCGTCTTGTCTGGCAATCGCTATTTTGACTGGTCGCCACATCCATTCTGGGTGGCTGTGCTTTTGGTTACGGTGCAATATGGTACCGCTGAAGGTGTTTTTGCGGCGCTGATTTCTTCGATTGTTTTATTACTTGGCAATATGCCAGAGCAAATGATCGATCAGGATCGCTATGCCTATTTATATGTGGTGATGAAGAACCCAATCTTGTGGCTTTTGGCTGCGGTGGCATTGGGCGAGCTTCGTTTGCGCCATGTGCGTGAACGCAATGAATTGCGCAGTCATCTGGCTGAGGCAACCGAACGTGAAAACACTATTGCTACCGCTTACGAGCGCGTGCGTGGTTTGAAAGAGCGTTTGGAGTTGCGTATTGCGGGTCAATTCCGCAGCACTTTAGCGGCGTATCGCGCGGCAAAAGAAATCGAAAAACTGCACCCTACCGAAGTATTGCATGGTGTGCAGGAAATCATTGGCTCGGTACTCAACCCAGAAAAATACTCTATCTGGTTGCTCAATAAAGACGGCTTAACCCCAACCGTAACCCACGGCTGGCGTGAACAGGACGGCTTGTTGCGTCGCATTGATGCCGATAGCGATTTGTATAAATCCATCATCGGTAAACAAGAAATCTTGCATGTGGCGAATACGGATCTTGAGCGTAGCCTGCATGGACAAGGTGTGATGGCTGGCCCGTTATTTGCCCGTGAAACTGGCGAGATTGTTGGGATGCTGAAAATCGAGAAACTTGGTTTCTTGGAATTGAACCTGACTACGATTGAAACCTTCTCAACGATTTGTGAATGGGTGGCAATGGCGCTGGTGAATGCGCGTAAATATCAAGAAGCAAAAGCGGATACGGTCTATAATCCTGATCACAATCTGATGACCTTCAGCTATTTCCAGCGTTATGTGGATTACATTACGGCCTTGGCGCGTCGTTTGAAGTTTGACGTGAATATGATTGTGGTGTCGTTGGCCAATTCCAATAACCTGACTGAGGAAGAGCGCGTGATTGTGGCTCGTACTCTGGGTAGTGCAGTGAATGATGTATTGCGCGCTGTCGACTTAGCTTTTGACTACCATAAAACCGGTGTTGAATATTCTATTATGCTGCCAGCGACTAATCGTGCGGGCACAGAAATCGTGTTGGGACGTATTAAGCAAGCGATTGCTCAGCGTTTGCCAGAGCGTTTGCGCGGTGTTGATTTCAGCTACGCGATCCAGAATATTCATGAAGTTGCCTAAGCGCACATTAGACAAAGGGGAAACAGCACATGCTGAAGCATTCTGAATCTGTACAGGAACTTCTGGCTCCACCAGATATTCACGAATTATACCATCAATCTATTGTTGGGCTGCCTGTTTTTATGGTTGTGTCCTTAGTATTATCGGTGGCGCACGGTCTTAACCTTTTCTGGTTGATTGCCAAAGGCCAAAGTGCGTTTTTGTTTGTTATCATTCATGCGGTGTTGCTGTTTATTACTTACCTTTATGCCAAAGCACAGAAAATAGCAGGAGTGGATACCCGCTATGCTTATTTGCTGTTGGTGATGTCGGCGGTGGTGGGAGTGATTGGCTCGCTTGGAGCATTCCTCAGCGCGCTGCTCTCTATTTTCTTCTATCGTTTTGCACTACCATTCAAAGAATGGTTTTATTCGATTTTTCCATTCCGTGATTCCACTTTGTCAGAACAAATTAATGACGACTTGGTATTAGGACGCGACGAGAATCCGAAAAACTACAGCGTCATGCCATTTTTGGATGTGATGGCGGTGGGTTCAGAAAAGCAAAAGCGCGTGGCGCTTGCGCGTATGACCACGATGTTTGACCCTATTTTCGCACCTGCGCTCAAAAAAGCATTGGAAGATCACAGCAACACGATTCGTGTACAAGCTGCAACCGCCATCAACAAAATCGAGGGCACTTTCCACGACCATTTGGTGACGCTGCAGGCCTTAGTGAAAAAACATCCACGCAATGCGGTGGCGAAAAAAGCCTTGGCGGATCACTATGATGCGTATGCCTTCACTGGCTTGCTTGACCCTTACCGTGAGGTGCAAAACCGCGAGCGTGCGCGTGAGCATTATATTGAATATCTGGCACTCCAACCGAATGATGCGGATGCGCGTTTGAAAGTAGGGCGTTTGCTGGTGCGTGCTGGTCTTTATACCGAAGGGGCGGACTGGTTTAAGTCTTCTATGGATCAAGGCTATAACAGCACAAACATGAAAATCTGGTATCTGGAATGCTTATATAATTCTGGGCAATATGCCCGTCTGCGTGATGCTGTGATGCATACCCCAGTGGATTTGAATGCATTGCAAAATGAACAGCCAGCCTTGGCTGAAGCAATTTTCCTATGGTCGGGTGGCCGCCGTGCTCCCACCGTTAATCAGGGGGCGTAAGAACCATGAACCGCGAAGTTGATATTTGTCTGATTGTTGAAGGAACATACCCGTATGTGGTGGGTGGTGTTGCGAACTGGACGCATGAATTAATTCAGCGCCAATCGCATTTGACCTTTCATGTAGTGTGCATTCTACCAAAAGATTTTGTGCCAGAGTTGAAATTCCAAATCCCTTCTAACGTGCTGGGCATCACCAATATTTTCTTGCATGACATGCCAGAAGGTAAGGAACTCAGCCGCTCTGCTGCGGATGATTTGATGGCGCAAATTCACGAGCCACTCGCGCAAATCATCAAAGGTGCAGGCATTGAACCATACCGCCAGTTAAATGATGTATTTAAACGCAATCCGGGCCTTGGCTTTGGTTCCGTCATGAATAGTCGTTCAGCGTGGGAGCTGATTAAGGAAATGTATGAGGAAGAATATCCTGAAGCGTCGATGATCGATTATTTCTGGTCGTGGCGTGCGATGGTGGGGGGCTTATTGTCGCTCATGTTGGCGGACGTTCCTCCAGCACGAAGCTACCATACACTTTGCACCGGCTATGCGGGCTTGTTTGCCGCGCGTGCCAAACTGCAAACGGGCCGCCCGATGGTGTTGACCGAGCATGGTATTTACACCAATGAGCGCCGCATTGAAATTGCTTCAGCGGATTGGCTGGAAGAAACGACCAGCAAAGCGCTGACCATTGATAGTACCCGCCGCAACCTTCGTGATTTCTGGGCGGATAGCTTCAGCAGCTTCTCTCGCATTTGCTATGAAGCGGCCGACAAAATCATTACGCAGTTTGAAGGCAACCAGATTCCTCAATTGGAAGATGGCGCAGCGGTTGAAAAACTGCAAATCATTCCAAACGGGATTGATACTCAGCGTTTTGGTGCGATTTCGCTGGATGCCCATGAACGTCCAACGGTGGCATTGATTGCCCGTGTGGTACCAATTAAAGACGTTAAAACCTATTTGCGTGCGATGGCTAATCTTAGCGATCGTATTCCTGATTTGCGTGCATTAGTCATCGGCGGTGCAGATGAGGATCCTGATTATTTCCGCGAGTGCAAACAGATGGTAGAGGGTTTGGGCTTGGAGCATGTGGTGGAATTCACTGGCCAAGTGGACGTGACCCAATATCTTAACATGGTGGATGTGGTGGTGCTTTCGTCGATTTCAGAAGCGCAACCGTTGGTTCTGCTTGAAGCGGGTGCCGTCGGTATTCCGTTGATTGCAACTGATGTGGGCTCATGCCGTGAACTTATTTTGGGTCGCAAAAACGAATCACCACGTTTGGGGGCAGGGGGCGCGATTGTGCCATTGGCTAACCCAGGCGCTTTGGCTGCTGCCACCTTACAACTACTGACCGATTATGAATATTACCAGTCATGCAGCAAAGCTATTAAGGCGCGCATTAATCAATATTATAACAAAGAAGACCAATATATTGCATATAAGGCGCTGTATGACAGCGTGTTAAAAGCAGCATAGTGGCTTGACGATAAGATAACCAACAAGGAATAAAAACATGGCTGGTATTGGTTTTACACTTCGCACCCTGGCTCGTAAAGACGACCTACTTGGCGTGGCGCGTGCGTTTATACATGCGGCGTTCGCCACCGTAGGCCCTTCACTGTTTGTGGTGATTGCTCTGGTGGGTATCACGGTTTTGTATGCGTCTAACTTTGCGCAAAACGAGATGATCAACTTCCGTGCAGTGATTATTTATAACTTCTCTTTCTCGCTGGTGATTTCGGCGGCGGTGTACATGGTGATTATTCGCTATATGGCGGATTACATGCACTTCCAAGACGTGACCAAAACACCAAGCATCATGATTGGTAGTTTGATTATTCTGATTGCATTGCAGCTGCCTTTTGCAGTGTGGTTCTGGTTTTATTACACGGAACTCACCCAAGCGATGCGTTTGAGCGCCTTTGCTAACTTGTTCCTCAACACGGCGGTGTGGTTGCTCAGCGTGTTCTTAACGGCACTGAAAGACTATAAAACCGTTACTCGCTCATTCCTGCTCGGGATGATTGTGGCCTTGCTGTCTGGCTTGTTGCTCAAACCATTTGGCGATACCGGCATGCTCAACGGCTTCAATATGGGCATGGGCTTGATTGTATTTATTTTGGCTGCGAAAGTCTTTTCTGAATATCCGTATAAATTCGATAAGCCTTTCGTGATGGGTCACTATTTCCGTCGTTATTGGGAAGTGGCTGCGGCAGGTGTATTCTACAACGCCGGGATCTGGGTAGATAAATGGGTAATGTGGTTTGCACCAGAAAGCTGGTTGCTGCCGTCAAAAATGCGCATGTATCCAGATTATGATTCGGCGATGTTCTTTGCGTATTTGACGATTGTTCCTGCAATGGCGACCTTCACCTTCAGCGTGGAAACCAACTTCTTTGAGAAATATCGCAAATTCTACTACGATATTTTGGGTCATGTGCCACTCTATCGTATCCGCGAGAATCACAAAGCGATTATCACCAGCATTACAGATAGTGCACGCAACCTGATGATTGTGCAAGGCGTTGTGGCATTCTTATGCATCGTACTTGCGGCAAAGATCTTTGCGCTGCTCAACATCAACTTCGCACAAATCGGTATTTTCCGTCTGGGCGTTATCGGTTCATTCTTCCAGGTGCTTGCGCTGTTTGGTCTCATTATTCTGTCATACTTCGACCATCGCCGTCCGGTATTGTATATTCAAGGGACATTCTTCCTTTCGAATCTCTTCCTGACCTATGTGGTGATGACCAACTACCATTTCCCATATTACGGGGCAGGGTACATGCTGTCATCAATGCTAACCTTCATTCTGACCGCTATTGTGTTGTTTGAGCATATCCGTGAACTTCCGTATCACGCCTTTATCTCCAACAATAACTCGGTCATTCTGGATAAGGTAGACCTTGAGAAGTTGAAGGGTGCGCATGACACGCACAAAGATCTGCAAGTGTTCAATGACCAGAACGCATAAGGCGTAAAGCCAGAGCGCTGCGTAAAAGCCACGCAGAATGCGAGAGTGAAAACAAATGATTTTCATGCTTGCATTCTGCGTTTGCTTGTGTAGAAAGCTAATCCACGTTGTAAGACGTTGTTCCGCGATAGCTCAGCGGTAGAGCATTCGACTGTTAATCGAATGGTCGCTGGTTCGAATCCAGCTCGCGGAGCCATTAAAAAAGGCCTACCCCTTTGGGGCAGGCCTTTTTTAATGGCTTTTGC
>JAIXRX010000185.1 GCA_027485005.1 Alphaproteobacteria bacterium | reverse complement strand
TCAAACATATCCACGCCACGCAACACCGCGCCAACTAAATCTTCGGGCTTGCCCACGCCCATTAAATAGCGGGGTTTATCTTCAGGCAAATGCGGGGTGGTCACGTCCAGCACGTCAAACATCATTTGCTGGCCTTCACCCACGGCCAAGCCACCAATCGCATAACCTTCAAAGCCTATTTCTTGCAATGCATCCGCAGAAATTTTGCGCAAATCCCCATACACACCGCCTTGCACAATGCCAAACGCACCATAGCCTTCACGCGCAACAAACGCCTCGCGCGAACGCTTCGCCCAGCGCATGGAAAGCTCCATCGAATCTTTGGCTTGCTGGTGGGTGGCGGGGAATGGCGTGCATTCGTCCAACACCATGCTGATGGTGCTATCGAGCAAATATTGAATCTCCATCGCGCGCTCGGGGGAAAGCAGATGTTTGCTGCCATCGATATGCGATTGGAAGGTCACGCCCTGCTCGGTCATCTTGCGCAGCTTGGAAAGCGACATGACTTGAAACCCGCCAGAGTCTGTCAGAATCGGGCCTGGCCAGCGCATAAATTTGTGCAAGCCCCCCAAACGGTCCACGCGCTCGGCGGTGGGGCGCAACATCAGGTGGTAAGTATTGCCAAGGATAATCTGTGCGCCGGTGCTTTCGACCATTTCGGGCGTCATCGCTTTCACGGTCGCGGCGGTGCCCACGGGCATAAAGGCTGGCGTGTCAATCACCCCATGCTTGGTATGCACCCGCCCACGACGAGCCGCGCCATCTTGCGCCAGTTTTTCAAATTTAAACATGAGAGGCCTTATACATGATTGAATCGTTCCAGCAAACAGGCATCGCCGTAGGAATAAAAACGGTAGTTTTGTGCAATCGCCTCGGCGTAGGCCGCCTGCATCCGCTCGCGCCCTGCAAAGGCGCTCACTAGCATCATGAGCGTGGATTTTGGCAGGTGGAAATTCGTCATCAACACATCCACCACCTTAAATTCAAATCCCGGCGTAATGAAGATATTCGTCTCAGCAGCAAAGGGCTGCACCTTGCCTGCTGCATCTACCGCAGATTCAAGCGTGCGAACACTGGTGGTGCCCACCGCCACCACACGCCCACCTGCGGCGCGTGCAGCATTGATTTTTTGCGCGGCCTCTACAGATACTTCCGCGTATTCATAATGCATTTGATGCTCTTCGGTGCTTTCTACTTTTACTGGCTGAAACGTTCCCGCCCCGACATGCAGCGTCACATGCACGCGTTTTACGCCCAGCGCATCTATTTGCGCCAGCAACTCCGGCGTAAAGTGCAAACCCGCCGTGGGCGCTGCGACAGAGCCTTTTTTCTCAACATCCGAATAAACGGTTTGGTAGCGGGTTTTGTCATCCTCGCCATCCGCCCGCGCAATGTATGGCGGCAGCGGCATATGGCCTACTTTTTCAAGCGCCGCAAAAAATGTCTGCCCCTCTGGCCATGCAAATTGCAACTGCACTTGGCCGTCTTCATGTTTGGTCATCACCCGCGCGCTAAAATTTTCTGCCAGCGGCAATTCGTCACCAATCTTCAGCTTTTTCGCGGGTCTGGCAAAGCAATCCCACAGCCCTAGCCCGCGCATGCGATGCAATAAAATTTCAACCTTCGCCTCACCACGTTTGGCAAAAAGCCGCGCGGGAATCACGCGGGAATCATTAAACACCATCACGTCACCCGCGCGCAGAAACTGCGGCAGGTCACGCACAATATGGTGCTCTGGTGAAGCGGCCTGCCCCTTTAAAACCAACAGCCGAGCAGCATCACGCGGCTCGGCTGGGTATAGGGCAATACGCTCGTCAGGCAGGTCAAAATCAAATAACGAAACCTGCATGTTAAACGTAGTTATTTTTTCTCAACGTCAGCAGCGACTTTGAGAGAGATGATTTTGTCAGGATCTGTCACAGTGCCATTGTCCACCATGCTACCTTTTTTAATGCGATCCACCAATTCCATCCCTTGGGTCACTTTACCCCAATAGGTGTATTGGTTGTCCAAAAATTTAGAATCTTTGAACACAATAAAGAATTGGCTGTCACCCGAATCAGGGTCACCCGCACGCGCCATCGAAACAGCGCCACGCACGTGAGGTTCGCGGTTGAATTCCGCACGCAATTTTTGGCCAGAACCGCCCATGCCAGTGCCCGTTGGATCACCGGTTTGTGCCATGAAGCCGTCAATCACGCGGTGGAAAACGATACCGTCGTAAAAGCCTTTACGCGCAAGTTCTTTAATGCGCGCCACGTGATTTGGCGCCACGTCTGGACGCATTTCAATCACCACGCGACCATCTTTCAATTCAAGATACAAAGTATTTTCTAAGTCCATAGCATTCACACTCATCGGTAAAATTACAAAGCTGGCAAGCCATAACCATATTTTTTTCATGATGCACTCCTAAAATGATGTTATTTGGTTTTTTCGAATGTTTTGGTGAGTTCTGCTCGCACATTATCGGTCACAAAACCGCTGATATCCCCGCCCAAACGCCCAATCTGCTTCACAAAACGCGAAGAAATGAAGTGGGTAGATTCAGACGCCGTCAAAAACAGCGTCTCGATTTCGGGGGCAAGACGGCTATTCATACACGCCATTTGAAACTCATATTCATAGTCCGACACCGCGCGCAACCCACGAAACAGAATGCGAGCGCCATGCTCACGCGCAAAGTTCACCAACAACCCAGAAAACGTCTCCACACGAATGCGGGAAGCAACGGCAGGTGC
>JAIXRX010000015.1 GCA_027485005.1 Alphaproteobacteria bacterium | reverse complement strand
GTGCAAGCGCAGCGCAGCAGTTATTGGTGCATCAAATGCCAGAAATAATTATATATTTCAGCACCTTATAAAAAACAACCAACATGGCGTGTTTTTTTCACCTCAAATAACCCCGCAGCTGCTCTTGCTCGTCTGTGGACAGAATCCGCAAACCCTTGCTTTTCTGCGGCTTGAAAAGCGCTTGACAGGTAGGCTTTGCATGATTAGAAATGTCCGTCCGAAACGAATTAACGAATTATTAAAGCAGGTTCCAAATGGCTCACCATAAATCAGCAAAAAAACGCATCCGCCAAACCGAGCGTCGTACCGAAGTGAACCGTGCTCGCGTTAGCCGCATCCGTACCTTTGTAAAAAAAGTTGAATCTGCATTGACCGCAGGTGACGCATCGGCAGCAACAGAAGCCCTGAAGCTCGCTCAGCCTGAATTGGCAAGTGGCGTCAGCAAAGGTGTTATGCATAAAAATACAGCGTCTCGTAAATTGAGCCGCTTGACTGCTCGTGTAAAAACCTTAGCCAAAGTTGCTTAAGGTTTAAACACACTCTTAACCAAACGTTCGAAACAAAGAATAATATGCACCTGATGAGAACATCGGGGCCGGTAGCTTTTTGCGCCGTTTTTATGCAGGAGTATTGACTATGGGATTAGCCGAATTGGCTTCCCGCGCGAAGTCTCGCGCGGATCAACGCCTTGCCCACGCTGGGGATGTTACCCCACAAGAAGCATGGGACGCTTTAAAAGAACATGTAAATAGCGTCTTGATTGACGTACGCACCCCACCAGAATGGGCGTTCGTAGGTGGAGTAAAACTCACCGAGCTAAATAAAAGACCTGTTCAGCTTTCTTGGCGTATGTTTCCCAGCTTTGAAGTAAACGGGAAATTTATTGAACAATTTGAATCGCTGAATATTCCAAAAGATACCCCTCTTTTCTTTATCTGCCGGACTGGCGGTCGTTCACTTGATGCTGCCGTGGCGCTAACTGAAAAAGGTTATACGCATTGCTTTAATATTCTTGGTGGATTTGAAGGCGATGTGAATACTGAAGGTCATCGTGGGGAAACGAACGGTTGGAAATCCAGCCAATTACCATGGGAGCAAGCATAATATGTTGCACCCGATTGCTTTTAATACTCCCGGTAATAACGACCTGCAAAGCCTGTGGGAGCGCGCCCGCGCCTTATTGCAAAACCAGCTGGGTGATGCGACCTATCGTAGCTGGATTGCACCACTGAATTTACACAGTGGCACCGCTCATCAAATTACTCTTACCGCCCCTACTCGCTTTGTGCGTGAATGGGTGGCCTCTCATTATTCGGATGATTTGCGCCGTGCATGGCAGACACAATTGCCGCAAGTGCAATTGATTGAAGTGATCGTGGGCTCTACGGTGGCTTCAGCTTCCGCTGCTAAAAAACCTGTCGCTCCCGTAGCAATGGCAACACCCGTCCCCTCTGCGCGTGAATATACCTCGCCAGCAGCTGCAACAGCAGTAGTACAAGAACTCAGCGAGAGCATGGGCGCTCCACTTGACCCACGTTATACTTTCGACAATTTTGTGGTAGGTAAACCGAATGAACTAGCGCATGCTGCCGCCCGCCGAGTGGCGGAAAGCGACACCACGATTGCAGGTTGCAATCCATTATTTATGTATGGTGGTGTGGGGCTTGGTAAAACACATTTGATGCATGCGATTGCCTGGCATATTCGCAAGCATAATCCTAACCGAAAAGTGCTTTATCTTTCAGCCGAAAAATTCATGTATCAATTCATCCGTGCGTTGCGCTTCAAAGAGGCTCTGGAATTCAAGGAGCTGTTCCGCTCGGTGGATGTTTTGATGATTGATGATGTGCAATTTATCAGCGGAAAAGAATCGACCCAAGAAGAGTTCTTCCACACGTTCAATGCACTCATTGACCAGAACAAACAACTGATTATTTCTGGCGACCGCTCTCCATCAGATCTTGATGGTTTTGAAGAGCGCGTGCGTTCTCGTCTTGGCTGGGGCTTAGTAGCCGACATTCATTCAACTACCTACGAATTGCGCTTGGGTATTTTGCAGGCAAAACTTGAGCAAATGCGTCCAAGCGTTCAAGTGCCAACCAAAGTATTAGAGTTTCTAGCACATAAAATAAGTTCGAATGTTCGCGTATTAGAAGGTGCCCTCAATCGCATTCTGGCGCACGCCGCTTTAGTCGGCACGACTATTTCAGTAGAAAATACGCAACATGTTCTGCATGATTTATTGATTGCGCATGACCGCCGCGTAACGATTGAAGAAATTCAAAAGCAAGTGGCTATGCATTACAATATCAAACTAGCTGATATGCATTCGGCGCGTCGCTCTCGTGTAGTGGCACGTCCACGCCAAGTGGCCATGTATTTGGCAAAACAAATGACCACCAAAAGCTTGCCAGAAATTGGCCGCAAGTTTGGTGGAAAAGATCACACCACGGTGATGCACGCCGTTAAACGCATTGAGGAATTGATGCAGGTGGACAGTGAGTTGGCAGACGATATCGCGCTGCTTACACGGACTTTACAAGGATAAGACCTCCAAGCTTTCTTTGTGAAGATTGAACGTGAAAAGCCCTCGAAGAGCAATCTTCGAGGGCTTTTTGCATGGATAATTAACGTTAGTATTTTACGCCACACCCATAGCTCTCCGTGGATGCCGTCTTGACTGCTTGGCCCGCAAGCACAGCGTCTAACGCCTCGGCGACATAATTGGTTGCGCCAGCAATATCATCCGAGTCTGTGCTTGGTTTACTATCGATAGCTCCTTGATAAACCAACTGACCTTTGTGAAGAACAAACATATGCGGCGTTGTTTTTGCACCGTATAATTTCCCCATCTCGCCTTTTGTATCCAGCAAAATGGCCGTCGCTGCCGAACCTTCTTTTTTTGCAATGGCATTGGCTTCAGAGCCTGTGACATGCCCTTGCTTTCCTTCCGCTGAAGAAATCACCGACAACCACACCACACCTTTTTGAGTATAGGTCTTTTGCAAGGCCTGCATATTGCCAACGCTGTAGTGCTTCTTTACAAATGGGCATTCATGATTTTTCCATTCAAGCACGACTGTTTTATCGCTGTAGTCCGACAATGTATGTTTTTTCCCCGTACTATCCACGGCTGAAAATGCAGGGGCTGCTTCAGCCATGGCGAACGAGGAAGAAAGCGCTAAAGCTAAAGTGACGATAGACATTAATTTCCGATGCAACATAAAAAAACTCCTGAAAGATAGCATTTATTTTGTTTTAGGACTGACTGCTTCTATGACCGTTGAGGGCGTTAGAATTTGTGGCAGCACCACGGGAGGTGCATTTTCTGGTGGGTAATAGACATACAGCGGCACACCGTTGCGGCCAAATTCAGCGAGCCATGCGGTAATCGCAGGATCACGATTGGTCCAGTCGGCGACCATATACGTCACTTGATTTTCTTCAAACGCTACGCGCACTTTTTCGGATGAGAACGTGGTATGCTCATTCACTTGGCAGGTGATGCACCACGCGGCGGTCGCGTTCACCAACACGGCTTTATTTTGGGCGCGCAATGTTTGCACATCTGATGGCGAGAAATTCTTTGCAGCCAAGGTTTTTTCATGCGTTTGCCCCACCACACCACATTGCGCTGGCATGGCTTCAAGCGGTTGGAGCACGCTGATAATCACCCCGACGCCAATCACTAACCAAAGCAAGCGCGCCCACACCGCACGACGCTCCATAAATCTCCAGCTCCATGCCAAGAGCGCTACCCACACCAACGCCAACAACACCATGAGCAACGCATGGTCATCAGTTTGTTGCGCGAGCACCCACAACAACCACGCCACCGTGGCATAAAGCGGGAATGCTAATGCTTGTTTAAACACCTCCATCCATGCACCAGGTTTTGGCAAAAACCGCGCGAGGCTTGGCACAAAACTCAAAAGCAAAAACGGCAAGGCAAGCCCCAAACCGAGTGCGGCAAACACACTCAGTGCAATCGCAGCCGGCTGCGTGACGGCTACACCCAATGCTGCCCCCATGAAAGGGGCGGTGCAAGGCGTGGCCACAATGGCTGCTAAAAACCCTGTGAGGAAACTCCCACCCACCGATGCATTGCCTGTGAGTTTTGCGGCTGCATTGGTGCCTAATAATGGCCACTCAAACACGCCGGATAAATTAAGCCCCAGCAATAAAAAGAGCATGGAAAGACCCGCCACAAAGGCTGGAGACTGAAGCTGGAAACCCCAGCCAAGTGCTTCACCACTGGCACGCAGCGCCAGCAAAATAGCCGCTAAACCCACAAAGCACAGCAGAATACCAGCGGTATAGGCAAGCCCATGCGCACGAATTTTATGCGGATCGGCCGCAGCTTGTTTGGTGATCGTCAACGCTTTGAGTGAAAGCACTGGAAAAACGCACGGCATGAGATTCAGGATTAAACCGCCCAGCAACGCGAACAGAAAAATCTGCCATAATGGCTGTGATGCCGTGTCTGAAGCGACAGCAATCACCACGTCTTTTTTGAAATTGGCCTGCAAAGCATAACGTGCATTTTCTTGCTCTTGCACCACCACGCCTGCCAAAACTTCTGGCAATGCACCCGTCCCTTGCGTGCCTTTTATCTGCAAAATACCGCCCTGCTCTTCCAGCGTCAAAGGCGCACTCACATTCCATGCGCCCGTGTCGGCGGGATAAAAACTCCATGGGCCTTCTTGCATATTTTTTGGCAATTCGCTGCGCTTAAATACCAAGGTAAATTGTTTGCCCGTTTGTTGCCACGCACCATCCGCTTTCGCAATCATCGGTACGGTTTTTAGCCAATTTTCTAGTGCAGGGTTAGGCTGCACAGCGGCCATATCCTTCACCATCGGAGCGTCCAGCGTCAGCTCAACGGATTCTGGCACGCATAAATCTTTACACACCAGATACTCAATATTGACCTTTAGATTCGCACTCCCGCCTGCAATATTTTCGGCCACATTGAGCGGCACCAATAATGTCACCGCATCATGGTAGCCATAATTTACAATCGTATCTGTGACGAAGGTAATCGGCGCTGGCCAATGGGTTGGCCCTGCCTTCACTCCTTCAGGGGTTATTACTTTTGCATCCACCGGCAAGCCAGACTCACCGGCATTTTGCCAATAAACATGCCAGCCATCTTCGAGCTTAATGTCGAGTGCTAGAAATGCGTCTGACTTTGGCGCTAAGGCCGACTGTGCAAGCACTAAGCGCGTCGTGACATGGCCACTGTTTTTCCAATCCGATGCGGGAAAACTCTCTTCGGCGACAGCGAGCGGTGCAATCAATGAAAAACATAGAACGAGAAAATAAGCTAACCATGAACGCATATAAGGACTCCTTGCCGCTAGGCGATGTGTGCTTATTATAACGTTTTTTGCGCCGCCGTAAACGCCACAAAATCCTTAACTAAATCCGCGCATTCCTTCTCTAAGGCGGCGTCATGAAACCCGCCATCTTGCTTCCATGCCGCCGCAATCTCTCCCACTGCGAGCACGCGCGGAAATACATGAGCGTGCAAATGGTCTAGTGGCACACGCAGTTGCATGAGCCCTTGCAAACCACCGCGACGCGACGGTGACGCTGAAAGCAGCAAAGCCGTTTTTTTGGCAAAAGGCTGAGGACGCACAATCGAAAGCCAGTCGATGATATTTTTAAGTGCCGCAGGCATCGACCAATTATATTCTGGTGATG
>JAIXRX010000165.1 GCA_027485005.1 Alphaproteobacteria bacterium | reverse complement strand
GACATCACGCGCAAGAATGTGGAAAACATGCTTAAAACCATGCAAAAATATCCCCATATGACCACCGTGCTTTCGGCGGTGCGTTCGCCTTTTAATTTTGGCCTCATCTACCAACGGCAATTTGAAGCCATTTACCCCGAACTTGCAGAGCAATATAACGTGCCATTAGCGCCCTTTTTGCTCGAAAGCACGTTTGGAGACCCTGCCCTCATGCAGCCGGACGCGATTCATCCCAACGCCAAGGGCGCAGAAGTGATAGCAGAAAAACTCGGGAAATTTCTTATCAAGAAGGTCTTGGACTAAGATGGTGTTTGATATTTTTACAATCGCTTCATGGGTGGGTGGCATTGCTTTTGCCATCAGTGGTTTTCTGGTGGGCGTGCGTAAAGACCTCGACGTGATGGGTATTTTTATTGTCTCGATGCTAACCGCCAATGGTGGCGGCGTGGTGCGCGATGTGCTTGTCGGGCAAACCCCGCGCCTGCTCATGGACATGTCAGGGTTTTATCTGGTGCTGGGCGTGTTTATCTTCGCCTTTCTCATCAAGCTGCAACGCCATGCGCATTTAGAGAAAAATCGCCTGTTTGTGGCGTGTGACGCGCTGGGGTTGGCGGCCTTCAGCGTGACTGGGGCGATGGTGGGGCTAGAAGCCAACCTCAATATTTTTGGTGTGATGGTGCTTGCGTTCATCACGGCCAGTGGCGGCGGTATCATTCGTGATTTAATGGTAAATGAAGTGCCTGCGGTGCTGAGCAGTGATTTTTATGGCAGCATTGCGATTCTACTGGGCGCAGGCATTTTTGCGCTGCACCATCTCGGTCTCGACAGCAACACCAATCTCACGATTTTATTTGTGGTAGCCCTTGGCTTGCGCCTCGTCGCCTACCTCAAAGGCTGGCGCTTACCGCGCATCAAAACCTAAGGATAAAGGCGCGAAATATCCCAGTCATTCTGGGCATTGCGGGTATAAATCTCGCGATCATGCAAACGAAATGGGCGTTCTGTCCAGAACTCAATCACCGTTGGCACCAAGCGCCAGCCATGCCAATGCGCAGGACGCGGCACTATCTGGCCTTCAAACTTCTCGGTAAATTCAGCAATCCGTTTTTCAAAAGTTTCGCGAGCATCCAATGGGCGTGACTGAATGGAGGCCCATGCGCCAATCTGGCTCCCACGTGCACGGGTGGAGTAATAAGCATCGGACTCTTCGTCCGAAACTTTCTCAATGCGGCCTTCCACGCGCACCTGGCGCTTCAATGGCATCCAATAAAAACACAAAGCCGCCTGTGGGTTGGCTTTCAGCTCATCCCCTTTGCGGCTTTCAGCATTAGTAAAAAAGGTGAAGCCCTTTGCATCACAATCTTTCAGCAGCACAATACGAACGGAAGGAGCGGCCGAAGGGGTGGCGGTTGCTAACGCCATGGCGGTGGGCTCAATAATAGCAGGGGTATTTTTTACTTCTTGCCACCATTCATTAAAACGCAAAATAGGGTCGGTCATGATTCTCTCTCGGGCGGGTTAAAAAAGCGCCCCCATTTTTGGCAAAGATAAAATGGAGGCGCCTTAATATACTTCAAACAATTACGTAAAGACTATTCATCATCTTCATCAATATATTGTTTTTCCATGCGCTCATGGCGTTCTTGGGCCTCAATGGTCAAAGTAGCCACTGGTCGTGCTTCCAAACGTTTTAATCCAATTGGATCACCGGTTTGTTCGCAATAACCATATTCACCTTCTTCAATTCGTCTGAGTGCCGCATCGATTTTAGAAATCAATTTCAAGTAACGATTGCGGGTGCGCAATTCCACGCCTGCGTCGGTTTCCAACGTCGCACGGTCAGCAATATCTGCTTCGTGCCAGTTTTCTTCTTTCAGGTGATCCATGGTCTCACGGGACTCATCTAGCAACTCTTGGCGCCATGCCACCAGCTTCTGACGAAAATATTCCATCTGTTTTGGATTCATGTATTTCTCGTCTTCTGACGGAACATACCCTTTAGGCAATGCAGTAGGCATTTATTTTATCTCCTGATTTTATAAGGAAAATGACACGCGTTTATAATCTGTACACACGCAAGCTGCAATGATTTACCGCACCTATATGCATATTCTTTCTAAAACAGCACCTTCACCTGTGGATAAATCAGCTGCGCAGGCTGCTACGCTCGGCCATTTCCAGTTTTGCCAGCTCCACGGCCACCCGCAAATCAATCTCATCCAGAATATCTCCAAGGCGCGGATCAAAGTTACGGTGGCGTTGCTCAGCAATCGATCGCTCCAGATCACGTAAGACATGAGGTGGCACACGCCCCAGCAAAATCGCATCACGCAGCCGCTCCAGCATTTGCAATTGCTTATGGCCGTGGTGCAAGGCTTGTCGTTTCTGGCTCTCTTCGTCAGAAATCTCCTGCAGTGAAAGCAGCGGATTAATCCCTGACAAACTCGCAACATCAGCAGCCGAAGCGCTTGCTTCCGCCGCACTCATGCCATCGGTCATTAATTCGGCAAAATTCACTCCGTCCGATGTCTGAACGGTTTTTTTAATTTTACCAGTGGGTCGGTAAGTGCCTGTTTCTGTGATTTTCATGGGATTGGTCTATCGGACTCGATAAGTTTTTTCAATGGCTGTCATTCTAATGCATTGTCTAGGAAGATTATAGGCGGCAATTTTTGCCGCACCATTTGTGCTTCGCTGTTCACACCCCAAAACAACCATCTGTATTTTATAGAAAAAATATTGGCACGCCTTTCGCATATTAAAAGCGCAAGACAACATAAAAAATGGAAAAAAATATGGGAGCGTTTTCTCTTTCTAAGTTTAAGCAATGCAGCGTCACCATTATTTTGTTGGCCGCTTGCTTTTTTGTACCCGCCATTTCTGCCGCCAACTCGGTCGTGCGCCTGAAAGATATTGTGGCGTTTGAAGGTGTGCGCGAAAACATGCTGATCGGTTATGGTTTGGTCGTTGGCTTGAACGGCACAGGCGATAAATTACAAAACAACGCCTTCACTGAACAAAGCATGGTCGCGTTTTTGGAGCGCCAAGGCGTGAATACCCGCGGTGTTTCATTAAAAAGCAAAAACGTGGCAGCTGTCACCGTAACTGCCACTATGCCTCCTTTTTCACGCGCTGGTAGCCGCATCGACGTATCACTGAGCGCCATGGGCGACGCTAAAAGTTTGCAAGGTGGCACGCTCATTGCCACCCCACTCTATGCGGCAGACGGTGAAGTTTATGCCGTAGCGCAAGGGGCCATAGCGATTGGTGGTTTTGAGGCATCAGGCGCGTCTGGATCAAGCATCACGAAAGGTGTTCCAACGAATGGGGCGATTGCGAATGGCGGCGTCATCGAGAAAGAAATTGCCTTTGCATTGAATGATCTTGGCAGTGTGAAGGTTGCCCTGCGCAATCCAGACCTTTCTACGGCACGCAATGTGTCAGACGCTATCAATGCTCGGATCGGTCCTTCAACCTCAACAGTGCTAGACCCCGGCACCGTGCAAATTACCGTGCCTGAAAACTACCGCAACAGCGTGGCCTATTTGCTGGCTGATATTGAGAAAATTCCCGTAGAAACCGACCAAGCCGCCAAAATTGTGATTGATGAAGCATCGGGTACCATTGTGATGGGCGAGAATGTTCGCATTGACCGCGTTGCCGTGGCCCAAGGTAATCTGGTGGTACGAGTGGATGAAACTCCGCAAGTGTCACAACCAGGCCCATTTGCGCCAGAAGGCGCACAAACCACGGTGGTTCCCCGCAGCAATATCTCGGTGAGCGAAGACAGCAACGCTAAAATGACCGTGCTGGAAACGGGCGCCACCCTCAAAGATATGGTGGCTGGCCTCAATGCACTTGGCGTTGGCCCGCGTGATCTAATTACCATTTTACACACCGTCAAAGCTGCTGGCGCTTTGCAAGCCGACATTGAAACACGGTAAACCCTATGAGCGAGGATAATATGTGGATTTCTCAACTCGGCAAGCAAGCCATTAACACTGGCAAAGACGGTAAGGTGCTTCGTCAACGTGCAGCCACTGGCAGTGCCGAAGAAAATGACGCAAAACTCAATGCCGTTGCCAATGATTTTGAGGCCGTATTCTTGGGTGAAATGTTGGAGCACGCTTTTGCAACTGCCCCAACGGATTCCCTCTCTGGTGGTGGTTTTGCTGATGAAACCTATCGCTCGTTGATGGTGCAAGAATATAGCAAACTCATGGTGCAAGCGGGCGGCATTGGCATTGCCCAACACGTAAAAGAAGAAATGTTAAAACTACAGGAGGTCTCCGATGCAGGCGTACGAAACACCCGTCTCCATGCCGTTCGTTGAACCTAACTTCAGCGCCCATGGCCTCATTCAAGTGACCCTTCGCTTGGCGCAGATTCTTGCCCAAGAAGTAGACTTATTAGACGCCATGCAAGTCAAGGAAATTGCGGCTCTTCAAGAAGAAAAATTGCAGCTTCTGGGCATGCTGGAAGCGCAAAAAAAAGTGCTGCAACGAAAACCTGAATTGCTGGATCATTTGGAAGAAGACGAACGCACCGAGCTTCGTCAAGTGGTGAAGTTATTTGAAGATATTATGCAAGAAAATCACCGTCGCTTGCGGGTGGCACGAGATGTAAACGAAGCGATTGTTGGCGCCATTCGTGAGGCGATTACCGAGCAGCATGTGCGCGGGCTTTATTCTGGGCGTGGCATGACTCAGACCAGTAATGCTCCCATTTCTGTTACCCTTAATAATATGGTGTAAGGAGAGAAAATTATGAGCCTTTCACTCGCCCTTAATAATGCAATCAGTGGTCTGAATGTTAATCAGCGCGCCCTCTCAACTGTGTCGCAGAATATCGCCAACGCAAATACAGTGGGCTATAGTCGCAAAATCATCGATCAGGAATCGCAAGTATTAATCAGTGGTGATGGCGTTGGGGTGCGGATTGAAAGCATTAATCGCCGTGTGGACGAGTATCTACAAAAAGCTGTGCGTGAACGTAGTAGTGATGTTGGCGGATCAAACGTGATTGACGACTACATGCAACGCGCACAGATTTTCTTAGGTGAGCCTGGCGCACAAAATTCTGTCGATGAACGCATCACCGCCTTTTTTAATTCGTTACAAGCCTTAGCAGAGAATCCTGAGCGTTCTTCTTTCCGGGTAGATGCCGTCCAAAATGGGGTAAATCTTGCGTCGAATATTTCAGACATGGCGCATTCCCTAGAAACACTGCGTTATCAAGCGGATCAGGATATTGAAGCGGTGGTAGACAAAATTAACCTCACCTTGCAAAAACTATACGACACCAACACCGCTATTAATGCGGCACGCGCCTATGGTAGCAATGTTTCAGAGATTTTTGATCAACGCGACCGTCTACTAAACGAGTTATCAACGTATGTAGACGCCAAACCAGCATTCCAAGCCGACGGACAAGTTTTCTTATATTCTAATACAGGCCAAACACTTCTTAACGCTCAGTTTTTCCAATTAGAGTACACCTCTTCCGCTTCTATTGAGAATTTTGTGAATGACACCTCGATGTCAGCAATCAAGATCAATGCGATTGGTGTAAATGGTGAAATTTTAAGCAGCACACAGGAATTAGTGTCTTCCGGCACGAGTGACTCTGTGACGAGTGCCGGAGTACGCGGCGGAGAGTTGCGGGCGCTTATTGATTTGCGTGACAGTGTTATTCCGGGATTTTTAGATCAGATCGATACATTGGCAGCTGAACTGCGTGACCAGATAAATGCCGCGCACAATCAAGGATCTGGATTCCCAGGAGCAGCCACCTACACAGGAACCCGTTTGCTGGATGCTAGTGATTACACAGGCTTTAGCGGTAATGTACAAATTGCATTATTAAACGATGACGGCACTCCTATGGATTCACTTTATGACAGTGACCTGTATGGCATGCCGCCATTAAATATTGATTTATCCTCACTAGATGGTGGTCAAGGTCAAGGACAACCGACCGTACAAAGTATTATTGATGAAATTAATAATTATTATGGTGCGCCACAAAATCGTGTGAAACTTGGTGATTTTAATAATATTCAACTCGCATCTTCCACGTCACGCTTGCCTAACAATACCAATCAATTGTCGTTTGATTTCGATCTAAGCAACTATTCTGGCAATGATGCAAGTTTCTTCATTACTGGTGTCACGGTGAAGGACAGTACGGGCACTGACATCACCTCAGTGACCAGCACCCGCCCGACCTTTTCTTTGGCAAGTACAGGCACTTATACAACCACCAACGGTAGTAATGTTGTTTCGATCGCCACGGTTGGGCAGCATGGCCTCAAGGCAGGCGACACCGTCTATTTAGGCGCACCTTCTGGCGCAGTGAATGGTATTCCTGCCGGAGAATTAACGGGCTATTTCGTGGTCGGTAACATCACCGATACCAGCTTTGAAATTACCACAACAACCAATGCAGGCGTTGGTCCTGCAGTCAGTCAAGCGGGGGTTATCGCCTATCCTGCTTATGATACAGTAGAATCAGGCAATACGAGTCGTACGACCGCTCAAGGAAACTTTACCGCTTCGCTAGGCGCCAACCCGTCTTCGGTTTATTATGATATTACGGTGAATGTTGGGGCAGTGAAAAATGGCACTAATAATGCCGATACCGCCACCATTACTTACCGCGTCTATAATAATGTCGATTATACACTTAACAAGCGAACCTCTGCGATGAGTGCAACAGGCGCAGCCACCATTGAACAGCCCAACACAAACGAACCCCTGGCACGCGCTTATCTTGTCGATATTAACGGCAATGAAATTCCAACCGTCAGCGGACAAATTGGTCAAGGTGAAGGATTTTTGCGTATTGAATCTCTGCGCACAGGCGCTGTGATTTCCATGGATACACTCGATAGCCAAGAAGTGGGCATTACCGCTAGCAATGGTGTTACAACCGCAAGCTATCGTAATTTTTCTCACTATTTTGAGCTGAATAACTTTTTCAAAAGTAATGAGCCAAGCGTAAAGGGAGATACACTAAAAGGCTCGGCCTATTTTATGGAAGTGGAAGAGAGGCTTCAGGAAAATCCTAACCTTCTGACCACGGGTAAAACACGTGTGAGCATGCAGCCATCTACACCCGGAGCACCTCCTAAATATACTGTTGAGCGTTATATTGGGGAGAATCATCTCATCCAGAATATCGCAGCACTGGGCAATGGGCTGATGGGATTTGATGCGGCTGGTGGTTTGCCAAGTACTCGCTTAACCTTCTCGGCTTATAGCGCAGAAATTCTAGGCTATCTATCCGCCCGAACAGCATCCGCAAAAAGCGACCTCGAGGGTAAACAAATTTTACTAGATAATTTTACATCTCGTTCAGATTCAATCAGCGGAGTGAACTTAGATCAGGAATTGGCCGATACCATCGTCTATCAAAATGCCTACTCTGCTTCAGCGCGGATTGTAGGCGTTGTAAATGACCTGTTCGATTCACTCATCGGCATTTTACAATAATAAGGAGAATCACTCATGACCGAGTCAACACGCATCAGTAGTCTGGCCATTCATAATAATATGATGAGCGACATTACACGCAATCAGAAAAACATGTTTGATTTACAAGCACAGATTTCTAGCGGCGTTAAAACCAAAACATTTTCTGGTTTATCAGGTTCGGTAGAACTATTTGTCGATTTAGAGGCCAAAGTTCGCAAAGCCCAACGCTATATTGACAACATTTCAGTGGCCACCGCACGGATTGACACCACGAACACCGTACTGGATCAAGCCATCAAAATTGGCGAGGACACGCGTGCTTTAATAACGCAGTGGCGCAGCGCTAACAAAGATACGCTTTCTTTTGTGCAGCAAATGGAAGGGTTAAAGAACTCTTTCAAAGCACAATTGAATACAAGCATGGAAGGACGATTTCTTTTCGCTGGCAGCCGCACGGATACCCCTCCGATTGTCGACCCTATACCTGCGAATACCACAACCGGTACGCCAGATAAGAATTATTATCAAGGAAGCGAGGAAGATATATCTTTCCGCGCCAGCGATAGTTTGAGTATCAGCTACAATATCCGCGCAGATCACACAGCTTTCCAAAATGTTTTTGCGGCGTTTGATCAAGCGCTCGCTGCTCATGCCGGTGGCGACGACGCGGCCATGTCAAAAGCATTTGAACTGATTACCAACGGGTTGGACGGTATGATTGACCTGCAAACCGAAAATAACGTGAACAAAATTAATTTAGATGACGTTAGATCAACCCATGTGACCTTGCAGACTTATTATCGTGGTCAAAAAGAGTCCATTATTAGTACGGATGTTGTTTCTGCAACCACCGAAATGTCATTCAAACAGGCAACCTTACAAGCCTCTTATCAGGCTTTTGCTCGCATGAACGAGCTCAAACTTTCTGACTTCCTAAGATAATAACCTTTTTTAACAATAAATAATAAACCACAGTGAGGATTTTATGGCAAATATGACAAAACCTGCGTATGATAATAGCATTCAATCTATTTTACCCCCGATGCTTTTACCGACGCATCACTCGGAGGAGAAACGCGTGACTCAGATTCCTGCGGCGGCGAAAGCCACAACAGATAGTGCTGGATGGGAAACTTTGCAGACCCGCTTTGGTGGTGTAGCGTTCCAAACCAGCCAGCCGATTGTATTCAGTAAAGGCCTGCTGGGCATGCCAGACAAAGTGCATTTTGGTTTAGCCAATTTCCCTAATCCAAAATTTGCGCAATTTAAATTGCTGCAATCTTTTGACGACCATGCTGTTTCTTTTATTGGCCTGCCGCTTGGTTTGCAAAATAACCTGATTCGTGAAGAAGACATTCGCCGCGCGTGTGAGGATCTTAGTATTTCTCCAGAAGACGTCGCCATGCTTTTGATTGTCACCGTTCATCGGAGTGCCACTGGCATTAAACTGAGCGTTAATCTACGCGCGCCCTTGATTATAGACGCAGAGCGTCGTCAAGGCATGCAATATGTTTTCCCGCATGACCGCTACAGCGTGCAGCACTATCTGACATCAGAGCAAAACGCAGCTTCTTAAATTTATGGCAGCTATTTCTCATCAGCAAAAAGCCGTCAAGCTCTTTGAGTGCTTGGGGGACAAGTGCCCAGACACCTGCTGTGGTGTGGGATGGCAGATGCGCGTGGATGATAACACCATCGCACGCTATCAGCGTCAGTGGCCAGAATTGCTAAACGCGATAGAAAAAGTTGATGAGACACATCATGTCATGTGTAAAAGTGCCGAAACAGGCGCATGCACTAAGCTAGAAAATGGCCTGTGCAGCATTCATATAAAATATGGAGCAGAGGCGCTCGGAGACGCATGTTATTTCTATCCACGTTCTGCGCGTCGCTTAGGAGAAAAAACCATTCTCACAGGGGCAATTTCCTGCCCTGAAATGTTGCGATTACTGCTCGTTGAAAATGCCTTTGAAACTGGCAGTGACACAGTGGAACGCTTGCCGCAATCAGTTCAAGATTATTGCCCTGCGGAGCTATCATCAGATCAAGCATGGCAAACGCATCAATCTTTTTGTGATTTTGTCACTCATTCAGAACTTTCAGGCGAATGGTTGATACTGAATATTCTAGCGGCCACTCAAGGTCTTGCCACAATTAACGTACCTCAGTGGGATCAAGCAGCGCCCTTTTACCTACGCATGGCAGCGGGGCGAATCCCCGAAACTCAGCCTGTCGCCTCTGACTCGCTGAATCTGCTTTTATCATTGGTAGCGCTTCTTAAAATGTCAGATGGCTTGCCTGCGCCTCAATTACGCCAACTCATTGCGCGCATCTCAAGCGCTCTACAGCTTGAGATTGACTGGGAAGCCCCTGCTCTGAGGCATTCTCAACATACAGCGGTAGCGATAACTGCTGTGCAAGAAGCATGGGATGACCATGCACAATTAATCGCCGCACCCATTTTTCGGCGTTGGCTACATGCTCAACTTGCCTCGTCACTTTTCCCATTCTCTGGCTTTGGCCATACCGAGGAGCAACGGGTCGTCGTATTCGGTGTGCGCCTTGCTACCTTAAAACTGGCACTGGCCTCACGGCTTGTAGGTCGTGGCACACCACTCACTGTTGAAGAAATTTTAGAAGATGCCCAGACACTGGCGCGTTTCATGGACCATTTAGCCGACCCAACCATGAGCCTCAATATCTATCAGGACTTTGGCTGGACGCGCATCGCTCGTTTGCGTGGATTACTTGGCGTTTAATGGCGCCGCTTTGAAAGCGGATGCGTTTGTTCCACTAAACTCTTCAACCGTTTGCCCTGCACATGGGTATAAATTTGTGTGGTCGCAATATCGGCATGCCCCAGCAATTGTTGAATCACCCGCAAATCCGCGCCACCCTCTAGCAAATGACTAGCAAATGAATGCCGCAAGGTGTGTGGTGAAAGTTTTGCAGGGTCAAGATTCGCCTTAAACGCTAACTCTTTTAGCATCTGCCCAAACCGTTGCCGCGTCATATGCCCCGCCCCCGCGCGTGACGGAAAAAGAAACCGCGATTTCTCATGTCCCTCCAAAAATATCTTTCGCACATCCAAATATTGCTGCAGCGCAACAATCGCCCCCTCATGCAGCGGCACCACACGTTCTTTGCTACCTTTGCCCTTCACCACCATGCAGGGGATGCTATTTTTCTGCAAAATCGGCTGAATGCTGGAAAGCGGCAGCGTCACCAATTCGCTCACCCGCAACCCTGCGGCATACATCATCTCCACCATCGCGCGCAGCCGCACGCTGTGCTCATCTTGCTCGTCGCCCAGCGCTGCCAGCAATTGCTCCACCTGCTCTTCCGCCATCACCTTGGGCAGGCTTTTGGGTTGCTTGGGTGAAACCAGCGGCACGGTCGGGTTATCAGTGCGGTCTTTTTCAGTATATAAAAATGCATAAAACTGCCGCGCGGCAGAAAGTTTGCGCGCTTGCGAACGGGGCGACAAATCCGCCGCATGTAATTGCGCAAGCCAATATTCCAAATGCTCGGTTTGCGCGTCTACCAAAACGCGTTTTTTCTTTTTCAGCGTGGCGGCAAGCTCGTTCAAATCCCGCCCATAGGCCTCAAGCGTGTGCTTGCTGGCACCGCGCTCGGCCACCAGCATTTCCAAAAAACGCTCAATCTGCTGGGCGTTTGACATGCCGTTACTGGGCGGCTGGCAAGGTCACCGTTTGTTCGGTCGGCGCGCTTGGCGCGGGCATATCAAGCGCAAGCAAACCACCCGCACCCGCAACCACTAAGAACAAGACAAATAATATTATTTTAAATTTTGGACGCATCAGATGACCCCTTGGCATTGCGTTAGCACGAAACTTAGGCTAATCCAGCTATAGGAGATAATCAATGCCTGAAAATGCCCCGAAAGAACTTACGCCTGCTGTCGTTACCCATCCTCACTGCCTCACCTTGGTCGGGCTGATGGGGGCTGGCAAATCCACCGTAGGGCGGCGCTTGGCCAAACAGCTCAACATGGCTTTCTACGACGCCGACCAAGAAATTGTGGATGCCGCAGGTTGCAGCATTTCTGATTTATTTGAAATTTACGGCGAACAAATTTTTCGTGACCTTGAAAAACGCGTGATGCTGCGCTTGCTCGAAGGCCCGTCATGCGTGATTGCCGCAGGCGGTGGTGCCTTCATGACTGACCATATTCGCGAAGCCGTGAAAAAACATTCGCTCTCCATTTGGTTGCAAGCCGACCTTGAAACCTTGCTTGAGCGCGTCTCTTACCGGGGCGGCACCCGCCCGCTGCTGGAGCAAGGCAATAAACGCGAAATCCTCGCGCGGCTGATTGAGCAACGCTACCCAATTTATCAAAATGCGGACATTGCGATTGATAGCGCCAAAGGTGGCCATGAAGAAGTGGTGAAAGACATTATCGCTGCCCTCACCGAACGGGGGTGGATTATATGAGCGCACAAACCGTTGATGTAGAGCTTGGTGCGCGCAGCTACCCTGTGTGGATTGGCCATAACCTGCTGCCATCTTACGCCCCGCTGCTGGAGGCTCTTTCTCCCTATTCTCAGCGTTTTTTGATAGCGGACGAAGCGGTGGTCGAGACCTATGCAAAACCGTTGCAAGCAGCGCTGCAAACAGCGGGCATACTTACGCACCTCATCACCGTGCCAAGCGGTGAAAGTAGCAAATCGTTTGCGCAGCTAGAACGTTTATGCGACGAGATTCTTGCGCATCAACCCGACAGAAAATCTGTGCTCATCGCCCTTGGCGGCGGCGTGATTGGTGATTTAGTGGGGTTAGTCGCAAGCTTGCTCTTGCGCGGCGTGGCCTTTGTGCAAATCCCCACCACCTTGCTTGCGATGGTGGACAGTTCGGTCGGCGGCAAAACCGCCATCAACAGCCGCGCAGGCAAAAATCTGGTGGGGGCTTTTTACCAACCCAAAGCCGTACTCGCCGACCTCACCAGCTTGCAAACTTTGCCCCCGCGTGAGTGGAATGCAGGCTATGCCGAAGTGGTGAAATATGGCGTGATTCGTGACGCTGCGTTCTATGGCTGGCTTGAAGAAAACCGTGACGCACTGCACAAAAATGACCCTGCCATTCTTACACATGCAGTGCAACATTGCGTGGCCATGAAAGCCGCGATTGTGAAGGCAGACGAAACCGAACAGGACGTGCGCGCGCTGCTTAATTTTGGGCACACACTTGGCCATGCGATTGAGGCGGAAACGGGCTATTCCCGCGTGCTTCATGGCGAGGCGGTAGCGGTCGGCATGGTGCTTGCGCTCAAACTTTCTGCGCATTTGGGCCATTGCAGCGCGGCACTGGCCGAGCAACTGACGGTGCATTTACGCGCCATGGGCTTGCCCGCCACGCTGCATGACATTCAAAAAGATTGGTCAATCGACGCCCTCATCAAACATTGCTATGGCGACAAAAAAGCCGAACATGGCCGCCTGACCTTTGTGTTGGCGCGCAGCATTGGCGACGCCTTTGTTGAAAAAAACACCCCCGAATCTGCCGTTCGTTCTGTGCTGGAAATCGAGTTAGGATAATCAATCATGAGCGCCGAATTAATTTATAATTTCCTTGGAATTCTTCTGATGCTGATGATGTCAGCGCTGTTTTCTGCGTCTGAAACCAGCCTCACCAGCGTCTCGCGCGCGCGCATCTATCATTTGCGTAATGAAGGCAATAAACGCGCCAAGCTAGTTTATAAATTGCGCGAACAAAATGACGCCCTCATCGGCAGTATTTTGATTGGCAATAACATCATCAATATTTTTGCCTCCGCACTCGCCACTGGCCTTGCGCTGAATGCATGGGGTGAACATGGCATTTTATATGTGACAGGCATTATGTCGGTGCTGATTATTGTGTTTGCCGAAATTTTGCCCAAAACGATTGCGCTGGAACATTCTGAGCGTATCGCGCTGTGGCTCTCGCCCTTTATTGCGGTCATGGTCTGGTTGTGCCGCCCGCTTAATTGGTTCATCCAACATATCACGGGCGCTATTTTGCGCATCTTGGGCAGCCGCGCCACTCCTCATCTGGTCAGTGCGGCGGACGCGCTGCGCGGCAGCATCGCCCTGCACCATGACCAAGGCGAAATGGTAAAACAAGATAAAGACATGCTCAGCAGCGTGCTGGATTTGGACGAAGTGCCGCTGGAAGATATTATGACGCACCGCAAATTGGTGCAGACGATTGACGCCGATCTCAGCGCTGCAGAGATTATTGAAGCAGCCGTCAACACCCCACACACACGCCTGCCATTATGGAAAGAAACCCCCGACAATATTATTGGTGTGTTGCACATTAAAACCCTCATGCGGGCGCTGCGTGAACATGGTCAGGATCTTTCCAAAGACATTCTGCTTGGGCTTCTCACCACGCCGTGGTTTATCCCTTCCACCACCTCGCTCAAAGAGCAGTTGCAGGCCTTCCGCACCCGCCGCCAGCACCTTGCCTTTGTGATCGACGAATATGGCATGTGGCTGGGCATTGTGACGCTGGAAGATATTTTGGAAGAAATTGTGGGCGCGATTGATGATGAGCACGATTATGTGGACAATAAAAACATTGTGCGCATCACGGCCGACAGCTGGATGATTCAAGGCAGTGTGACGGTGCGTGAACTTAACCGCGCGCTTGATATTCGCCTGTCAGACGAAGAGGCCTCGACGGTGGCGGGCTATGTCATTCATCTGGCGCGCAAAATCCCGCATAAAAACGAAGTGTTCAAAGAAGAACATCTGCAATGGACCGTCATGGAACGTACCGACAACCAGATTACGCGTGTGAAACTCACGCGCTTAAATGCGCCCGAAAACAGCTAGCACATGCCAAGCCCTTCTGAGGATGCTTTTCTTTTTGAATCGGTGGTGGTTGGGCGCTTTGCCAAGGTGACAGCGATCGACCCCGTCACGGGCCAAGAAGCCAGCATCGTGGGGGACCCACGCACCCCAAGGGAAACCCTGACCAAACTGGCCGCCCGCAAACTCAGTAAAATGCTGGCAGAAACGCCCTAGCGTGCTTTTGCTTGCCAAAAGCCTGTCTGCTTGCTATTTCCCCTTGGCGTTTTTTGTGCCGAAGTAGCTCAGTTGGTAGAGCGCGTCATTCGTAATGATGAGGTCGCAGGTTCGATTCCTGTCTTCGGCACCACAGCCTAATTATCTATTAGCGTGGAGCAGGCTGATACATGCCAGATTGCGGCGCCGGCCCAACCCCAAGCGCCGATGGTTGATAACGAACGCTATCTGGCGCTATAGGAGCAGGTTGTGGACTGTAGCTCGCTGGTTCCTGCCAATAGGGAGCAGAAGGCTGACGTGTGAGATCGGTACCACCACGTCCTTGATAACTTTGAAAGCGCTTATCTTGCGGAGAGGTTTCCAAGCCAGACTCTCGGCTAGGGGGCACACGTTTTTCTTCCTTGTGCGCATTGTCAGCTGCCACTTTTCCATCTTTCTTATCATCATCTTTTTTAGATTTCTTTGGCAACAAAGACGCAAAGCGTTTCTCGCCATATTTCTCGACCACTGCGTCCATTTTAGGGCTTGAAACACCCCAGCCACCACCTTGCATACATTTGCTAAAAATCGCTAACAAAACGGTATTACGAGAGCGTGGATCAGCGGATTGCTCTTTCGCATCTAAAAAATCATCAATCCGTTGCTCAGATAGCCCCTGGCAATCATCGCGTTGATCGACATATCCCATCTGAATTTCCATAGGATTATAGCACAATAGATAGCAATCCTTGCAGGCAGCAAGGCCGAATAATATAGCAAAAAGAAGTACGGCGCGTTTTGTCATGCGCGCAATCTAGCAGATAATTGTGACAGTTTGATGAAACTGACGAATTTCTAAGATTTTAACTGATAAAAACCGCGCTCATTATCTGGTAAGGGAACTAACTGCGGGCAGAGCGCATCCACCGTTTCAGTACTTCCGACCACTAAATAACCATGGGGTTGCAACTGTTTAATCAAACGATTAATAACCGCTGTCTTTGTTGGATTATCAAAATAAATCAGCACGTTACGACAAAAAATGACATCAAACTTTCCAAAGGCCGCTGGATCATCCATCAGATTGAATGCCTTAAAATTTACCCGCTGGCGGAACTCTGGTTTTAGCTGCCAATTTTGGTCGGGGGTCTGCGTAAAATATTTCAGCAAAAGCTGAATAGGCATCCCGCGCTGCACTTCAAACTGAGAAAAAAGACCATCGCGCGCTTTTTCCAAAACCTTTTCGGCCAGATCCGTCGCAAGAAATTGGTAATTATACCCTTCCGCGTCTAAGCGTTTTTCATTCATTTGCATCACCAATGAATAAGCTTCTTGACCATAGGAACACGCCGCACTCCAAAAGCGTAACTGTTTGGTCAGTGACTGCTTTTCTTTTAATAACGGGAGAAGTTTATCAGCAAAATATTGAAATGGTTTATTGTCACGGAAGAAAGAGGTTTCATTAGTGGTTAAAGCCTCGGTCATTTCTTTGAGCAGAGCAGGGCTCCCAAAGCCCTTCACTTTCGATGCCAACACCATAAAATCTGCACATTCCCATTGCTTCAGAAATGGCTGCAAGCGTGATTCTAAAAGATATTCTTTCTCTGGTGTCAGCACTATCCCTGAGCGTTTATAAATCACTTCTGAAAGAATCTGGAAAGCTTCTGCTTGCATCTCTACCGTGCTCCCCGACTCACACTGATCAAATAGCTGCCAATCTCTTGCAACGGTAGAATCTGGCGACAAATACCCGCCTCTGCCACCGCTTTAGGCATCCCCCATACCACGCTTGTCTCTTTGTCTTGCGCAATCGCTGTACCGCCTGTTTGGACCATGGCTTTAAAACCTTGCATGCCGTCCTGGCCCATCCCCGTCAGCATCACCCCCAATAAGTTTTTGCCATAAAATTTTATAAGGGATGGCATCATGGCGTCCACTGATGGACGGCAATAATTTACTTGCGGGTTCTGGTTAATTTTGGTCACGAGATTTCCACCCTGCAGCGCCACTTCCATATGGTAATCACCTGGCGCAACATAGACGCCGCCTGGCTGCACCAGGCCGTCATGAACCGCCTCAATGCATTTTCTTCCCAATGTTTGGCTAAGCTGCTCTGCTAAAATGCCTGTAAAAGTAGCAGGCATATGTTGCGTAATAAAAATCGGCCATTCTTTTAGTTGCCCCGCAATGGCACTGAATAATGTTTGCAGCGCTTGCGGCCCACCCGTGGACGAGCCAATCGCTAGCGCATGCACAGGAAATGAGGGATAGATGGATCCAGTGATAACAGGTCTGACCGCTTCGGGTGTAACGCTTGGCTTGGGTGTAGAGGATGCCGAAGATAATGCTGCACGCGAGGCTGCCAGAGGGTCTTGCAATAGCACTCGATCGTTAATAAAATTTGCACGAATTTTATTAAGTAAATCACGTTCAAAATTTGAAAGATCATGTGTTTCTTGCGCGGTTGGTTTTGGCAAGTAATCGACCGCGCCCAAACGCAACGCTTCCATCGTCACCGTTGCATTTGGTTTAGATAGCGTAGAAATAATCATCACCTTAAGTTTTGGCCGCACCTCGAGTATCAATGGCAAGGCGGTCATGCCGTCCATGACGGGCATTTCAATATCCATAAGAACCATATCAATACTGGCATGATTCTTTACCGCTTCCAGCGCTAATTGCCCATTTTCACAGGCTGCAACAACATTGATGTCATTGTGCCGCGATAACGTATTTTGCAGCACACGACGAATAATCGCTGAATCATCAACAATCAAAATATTCAGTGGCGTTTGGAATCGCTTTTCAAAATAGGGCATATGTTAAGCAATCAAGCCCACCTGAGAGAGTTTAGCCGCAATGATTTCTTCATCGAACGGCTTCATAATAAATTCCTGAGCACCGAGCGCCATAGCTTTCGCAATAAAGCTGAAATCATTTTCTGTGGTACAGAAAATAACCACCGGCGCATCCCCTTGGGGCAGTGCGCGTAATTGTTCTAAAAATTCCAACCCGCCCATATTGGGCATGTTTACGTCCAACAAAATAGCGGTGGGCATGCCTTTGGTGGTTACATATTCAAGGGCAAACACTCCGTCTTCTGCCTCTTCAATCTGAAAACCATGCGCTTCCAGCATCCTGCGGGCAATGGTGCGCACCACCTTCGAATCATCCACCACTAGAAAAATATCACTCATAAACTACCTGCAAAAATTATCGTTTTTATAAATTGAGCAACTTGGCGACATCAAGAATCACGAGCAGTTCTTCCTTTAACTTAATGACACCAGACGCAATATCTCGCCATGTGTTATCCATATTGTTGGGGTTGCGCTCAACCCTATCGGGAGAAACAGTTAATACATCCCCGACGACATCGACCTCTAAGCTGTAAAGTTCAGCTTTATGTTCGACCACCACACTCATGGTAGAATTGCCTGCCTCACCTTCTGGGCGAACAATTTTAAGGCGAATATACATATCAATCGCCGTAACAATGCGTCCGCGAAGGTTCATAGCACCTGCAATAAAATCATCGCTCAGCGGGACATGAAAACGTTTCTGGCCACGCAACACATCTTGTACCTGCAGCACCGGAATACCAAAAAGTTGACCAGCCACTCGCACAGTCACGAACTCTTGATCATCCATTCCACTGCGCTTCATTTCGTGAGTTTCTGCTACGGCTAAACTAGACATTTATTCCTCCTAACGCACGGCTTTACTGGCAAAAAACTCATGCGAACCGTCTTTACCAACTTTTCGAATGGCCTCTAATAATTCGGCGCGATCTGTTTTATTAATGAATCCATTAAATCCATAATCTCGGCTTTTCGCGATAAAATCGCGGCTTACAGTTGAGGTAAATGCAAAAATAGGAATATGCGAAAATGCTGGGTTGGCCTTACAGTTTTTCGTAAATTCAAACCCATCCATCCCCGGCATTTCAATATCGGTCACAATCACATCAAAAGCAGGACAATTTGGTTTTTCCATAAAATCCAAAGCATCAAGCGCGCTACCAAGGGCCGTCACTTCAAACCCGGAAGACGCGAGATAAGGTGTTGTCAAATTGCGGAAGAATGGACTGTCCTCAACAAACAAAAGATAGCGTGGCCCTTGCTCAATGGCTGCAGAAGTCTGCTGGGAAGCAGGCGCAAGAATCGATTCAAGCTGTTTGCCCACATCTACCACATCCGTTACTTTGCCATTAATCACCGTGCTACCAAGAAACCCTTCCTGATGACTTGCAATTTTAATCTTGTAAGGCGCTTCAACAATATCCAGAATTTCTTCAACTGCCATGCCAAGCATTTGGCCGTCATAACGGAAAACAATGACTTCCTGTACCCCTTCCGACTTCATCTGATAGTCATCACTTAGCGTTTTCAATCGCATTAGTTCATCACGATATTGCACCACTGGATATTGCCCAGAATGCTCAATGGTCTGTGTATCAATTTCTTCCAAACGCGCGACCAGTTCAAGTGGTACTGCCTTGGGCGCCCCTTCACCGGCACGGAACAACAAGAAGGTCACAATATGCTCATCTTGGCCCGCTTTAGCGGCCGATTTTGGCAAGCTCGTGTCGCGCACACCATCCTCTTGGCTGATAAAGCGCATGATACCATTCGGATCAAGAATCATGATCACACTGCCATCACCCAAGATCGTATTGCCTGAGTACACAGGAATGGATTTGAGCAAGCTGGAAACAGGTTTGACCACAATCTCTTCTGTGTCAAATACACGGTCGACTACCAAGCCATATTCAAAACCACCAACCTGTATCACCGACACGAAAATATTGCTGTTTTCAGGGTCTTTGGTAGCTATCGTATCAGGCAGTTTTAGAATATCTTTGAGCGAGATGAGTGGCAGTAACTTGTCACGCAAGCGCAAGATGCGCGAACCATGCAGTTCTTCAATTGGATAATCTGTCCCATGACCAGCACTCACAAGCTCTACCACGTTAATTTGTGGCAAGGCAAATTTATCACCACCGGCTTCTACAATCAGTACCGACACAATCGCTAGTGTCAGCGGAATTTTAATGCTGAATTTGGAACCCTTGCCAAACTCGCTCGACATATCAATCGTGCCGCCAATTTTCTCAATATTTGTACGCACCACATCCATGCCTACACCACGACCAGAAACAGCCGTCACTACTTCCGCCGTCGAAAAACCGGGCTTAAAAATATACTGAATAATCTGAGATTCGGTCATGTTATCGATCTCAGAATTCGAGGCCATGCCATTTTTAACAATCTTCTCTTTCACCCGCGCAATATTGATACCACGCCCATCATCCACAATCTCGATAATGATGTGACCGCCTTCATGATAAGCACTCAGCGTTACCGTTCCCACCTCTGATTTACCCGACGCCAAACGGTCAGCCGGCACCTCTAGTCCATGATCGCACGAGTTACGCACCATATGCGTCAACGGATCTTTGATGAGCTCTAATAATTGGCGATCAAGCTCAGTTTCAGCCCCCATCATGCGCAGTTCAATTTTTTTGTTTAACTCCAGCGCCAAATCACGAATCAAGCGCGGAAATTTCGCCCACGCATTCCCAATGGGTTGCATGCGTGTTTTCATGACCTGCTCTTGAAGCTCGGTGGTAATATGGCTAAGCTGTTGAATCGGCGTTAGAAATTCATTATCATGACGGTGGCGGACTAATTGCAAAAGCTGATTACGAGTTAAAACCAGTTCACCCACCATTTGCATCAAATTCTCAAGCACATCCAAATTAACGCGGATACTTTGATTAGCAAGAGCCGCTGAATCTGCCGCACCTTTGGCATCAAGACCTTGCTGGACCGCTTCTTTTTTGGCTTGCTGCTGAATGGCTGCCGCTGGGGGCGCTTCAGCTTTTGGCTTTTCAGTGACCACCTCAACTGGCGTTTCGTCAAATAAACGCTGAAGATCCTCGCTGTCTTGCGCCGCAGCCGTTGACTTACTCTCTTTAATATCTTTAATTTCTCCCACCACTATTTCTACGGGAGTTTCATCAAATAAACGCTGCAGTTCGTCGCTATCTTGTGCACCGCCCGTGCCAATTTCCGGTAAAACCATGGCCGGCGCGGCAACAACAGGAGCAGGAGCAGCGGTTGCGCCGAGAATTGCACCCGTCTCAGCAAAATGGTTCAGGCGCCCAATTAAATCCTTGTCTTGGCCCTCAGGCTCCGTCCCGTTTTCAGCTAAATATTCAATTAATCCTTTAATGACATCCAATGCTTCAAGCACCAAAGAGATCGCCTCAGGGCTGACGTCTAAATCCTTATGTCGAATTTTATCGAGAACATTCTCGCCCGCATGCGCCACCGATTCCAAGCGGGGCAAACCAAGAAAGCCGCACGTCCCCTTAATGGTATGTACCAAGCGGAAAATATTTCCCAAAATGGCATCATCATTCGGATTTTGTTCGAGTTTCACAAGCTCAGAATCTAGAACTGCAATGTTTTCCGAGGTTTCTGTAATAAACTCACCAATTAAATCATCCATGGATGAATCCCCCTGTTGGCATCACCAAATTTATTGTTTTTACAACTATACCTGTTGCTATTGAGAATAATCTAAAAGAAGTGATGCCCAAGCACAAGAGCTTGGCATACCTAACATTACATAAAAGTTTTTATAATGGCAGATGCGCCACAATATCCACCGCGCCCTCCAAAAGATTAACTTCCCATTGCCCCCCAGTATCCTGCACCTGCTTAGCTAACCAGATAATCTGCGCAAGTTTTGGGTCCCATTCTTCTGGTGGCAAGGCTAATCTTGCAGCCTTCGCTTGCTTTTCCTCCCATTTTACGTGGGAGCAGCGCGCCGTGGCATGAATGTGTAATGTGGCGCTTTCTTGATAAATCCGAACCTCTAATGTTCCCTGACGAATCGCCGTCGTCGACGCCAGAAGTACCATATTGATAAGAATTCGCGCAAAAGCGTGCGAAACATGCACCGCCAGTGAATCCGTCATGGATTCTGGCCAATCAAGGGTGAGTTTACCTGCCGCCAGAAACCCTTCCACTAATTGTTTTTTCTCAGAAAGAGACGCGCCACCCGGTACCACGCGGCCATAACATTGACGGTAAAATTGCAATCGCGCCACCGCTTCTTTGGCGCTGGAACTCAGCAAATCCAACGCTTGCTCGCGCATGCCCTCATCGCTTTCCGCCAAAAATTCCACCCCATTACCCATTGCCCCAATCGGCCCCGTTAAATCGTGGCACAAACGAGTGGTTAATAATTCCATCAAAACTGAATCCATCTGCATATAAAATCCTGTATGTAGGGGTAATATTTTTCCTATTAATCACGAAGCGAGTTAACGAAAGGTGAATAATTGCTTGCCAAATGCATTTTTTTATGTAAGATTAATCTCTTGCATAAAAGAAAAATCAAATGGAGGGCTATCCTATGACGCTTGCTCGTCGTTTGCGCAACTGCATGGAAAAAAAATCAATTAGTGTGGCAGAACTGGCGCGACGCGCTCAGGTGCCATCTTATTTTATCCATGACATACTTAATGAAAAATCGACCAGCCCCTCTCCTTCGCGGCTGTGTCAAATTGCCGATCATTTAGATGTTAGTCTTGAGTTTTTAATTGGCAATGTTTCCGCCCCTCAATCGCAGAATCTGGTGAACATTGCAGCCTTGGCAGTAGAGCCTGGAAACGGCAAAAAGAAACCACAACTTATCGACAAACCTGCCGAGAGTGGGTTTAGTTTCCAGCGTGATTGGGTCGCGCAGCGCTTGAAAGCAACGGCAGCGGATTTGCGGTTAGTAGCGATTGAAACAGACCACATGGCACCTACTTTGCTCAGGGGAGATCATGTGTTAGTGGATATGTCGCGCAATACTACATCACCACTGGGTATGTTTGTCTTGTTTGATGGTATGGGGCTTACTGTCCAACGCCTCGAGCGCCTTGGCAAGAATGATCTGATTCGTGTCTCATGCGACAATCCTGCTTATGCCCATAAAGATATACCGCTTTCTCAGCTCGACATTATAGGGCGGGTAGTGTGGTATGCCCACGAACTTTAATCACAAACAGGAGATGTAATATGTGGCAATGGCTGAAACGTCTTTTTTCTTCCAAAACAGGCAATAACTGGCGCGGCTTTAAAGCCGTTGACCAAGCCAAGGTCGATGATTCTGAAGAATGGAAAAACCGCCAGATATAGTGAATAGTCCAAACCAATGGAGCTTCCAATGGCGAAGCGTGGTGCCGGTTGTCGGAATCGAACCAACGACCTACTGATTACAAATCAGTTGCTCTACCAACTGAGCTAAACCGGCACGCGATGAACGGCATTTGATGTAGCTTAGTGAACGCGCGAACGCAAGTGGCGACAAGTAGCAAGAATAAAAATTATTTTTTAGCTATGCGCGAAAGCACACGCACTTCAATGCACCGTGGCTGCGGTCGGAGCCCACGTGCCATCAATAAACCACCCACAATAAAAAACCATGTACTCATCATACTGCCCCCTTTTAGCGGTTATTATGCACTAACCAACTGCGGAAATTTTGTGGCTTACCGAAATAATAACCTTGCATGTAATCCACACCCAGACGCATCAGCACTTTTGCCACCTCGCCATTTTCTACGCATTCTGCAATGGATGAAAGCCCTGCATTGCGTGCAAATTCCACCAAGGTTTTCACAATAAACTGGCTATCCATATTATCCACCAAATCGCGGATATACGCGCCGTCAATTTTAACCACATCCACCGACAATGATTTAAGCTGACGGAAAGAGGTATAGCCGGCGCCAAAATCATCCAACGCCACCTCGCAGCCCAGCTCTTGCAAAGACGCTACAAAATAGGCGGTGTTGCGCAGGTCGTTTTGAGCCGCTGTTTCCGTAATTTCAATCATCAAGCGCGACGCAATTTCTGGGCGATGACGCAATAAATGACGACACTGCTCCAACCAATGCACATTCTCCGTCGTTAGATTGGATACATTCATAGCTAAGCGCAAATTCGGCGCTTCTTCCAGCTCTTGCACCACCATATCCAGTACAAAATGGTCAATCATGTCAATCATGCCCATTTCTTCAGCCACTGGAATGAGTGGACCCGCGGAACTGATTTTACCATCGTCACTAATCACACGCAGCAGAACTTCATAATGTTCAATCTCGCCTGTTTTGCTACTGATAATGGGTTGATACGCAAGGCGTAATTTATTATCACGAATCGCGCGGCGTAAATAATTGGCAAGCCCTAGTTTCTGACGCGACTGCGCAGCCTCTTCTTTCACTTCACTATAAGAGCGATGCACTTGGGTATCGTGCGGACTGTGCAGCGCCACATAAGCACGGTCCAGCAAATCCTGTGCGTTATCAGCATTACCAGGAAAATCCACGCTACCAATCTCGCAGGTTAAGTGCAGTGCGCCCAGCTCGGTCGCCGCGCCATAATTTTGAATAATTTTTGCAATCTGATGTACCACTGCATACATCTGTGATGAGGTCGCATGTGAAAGAATAATGCCGTATTGATCGCGGTGAATACGTTCCACCATATCTGCGCCACCAATTTTAGCCTCAACCTCTTCCATGACTTTCTCTAAGGCTTCTTCAGCAGCTTCACGGCCACAGCCATTAATGATCATCGCCAAATTAGTAAATGACAACAACACCAAAGCACCGCTGCCTTGACGTTCTTTGGCTTGCTGCACCGCTTGCTCCAGCGCTTGGGTAAAAGCAGTTTGATAGCTAAAACCACCGGTGGCAGGTGGGGTGGATCGGATCATAATAGGCTCCTGTTTGCGCGCGGGCGGAATAACCAACGGCTCGCACGCACTTACTGTAGAAACAGCATAAGGCGAAAACAAGTGCTTAAATGGTTCATGCAATATATGCGGCGTTAGCGGCAGATAATCTTTCGGTGCAAACATATTCATCATTCCTGTTTTTATATTTTTTGTTCTGGCGAGAAAGTTTTCTTTCTTCTTACTTTCATTGTGCCACATAAAGATTAAGAAAGGCTAAATAGACCAACAAACAAAACATATAAAATTCAGACAGATAGATTTTTATTTCCGATGAAATCGTCACGATATTGTCATCATCTCATGATAGAATAGCTGCGATGTTTGATATAATAGGTGCAATAGGCATTTTGGCTTTCTTAGGAGTTACTCTCCTATTGGGGGCCATATTAACATTCGGCACGAGTTTTTTCTCCAGCCGATTTTGGGAATGGATAACATTTCCACGCCATTTATACAAAGAATGGCGTGCCCGTCAAAAAGCGGGCATGTAAAGATGCCGGAAGGGAGGGTTCCACCGCGGAATGCCTCCCTTTTTATTTGTATTTCAATACACTAACTCTCTCACTCCCTCTCCCCCAAACTAAAACACTTGCACAGATTTTTTATTGGCGCTAGAGGTGCAGTCCCTTATTTACTTTACATTCACCTATTTTATGGAGTTTCGCAATGAGCGGTAACCTAAACAAAATTATTGTTCCTGTAGCTGTTGCAGCCGTTGCTGCTGGTGCTTTCTTCCTTTTGAGCAAAGGCAACGCTCCAGAAGGTGCTATCGAACAAGCAGCTGAAGCAACCACCGATGCTGCTGCAACCGCTGCTGACGCTGCTGCAACTGCTGCGACCGATGCTGCTGCAACCGCAACCGACGCTGCTGCTGCTGCAACTGATGCTGCTGCTCCTGCTGCTGATGCTGCTGGCACCGCTGCTGTTGACGCTGGTACCGCTGCTATTGATGCTGGCGCTGCTGCTGTTGACGCTGGTGCTGCCGCTGTTGATGCTGGCGCTGCTGCTGCAACTGACGCTGCTAAACAATAGTTTTAGCAACTGACAGAATCAAAAGGGTCGGGGGACTTCCTCCGACCCTTTTATTTTGCGTGCGTATTTGCGCTTCTGTGTAAAAAGCGCTATAGTCGAAAAAAACAATATCGACAGGGGCACATGCCAGACTCATCTGATTTTACAGAATTTCCTTGGCTTTCTTCCTACCCTCCCACCATTGCATGGGACGCGCCACTTGAAGCGCAGCCTGTTTATGCTCTGCTTGATCATACAGAAACAACATATCCCACCCACCGCTGCGTTGATTTTCTAGGGCGCATCTACAGCTATGAACAAATCGGCCAAGCCGTGCGACAACTAGCTGGCGCACTGATAGCGCGTGGCATTGGCAAAGGCAGTAAAGTGGGGATTTGCCTGCCCAATTGCCCACAATTTATCATCAGCTATTTTGCGATTTTGAAAACAGGCGCCACCGTCGTCAATTTTAATCCGCTTTATTCAGCGCCAGAAATCCACGCCCAAATCCAAGATTCTGGCACCGATCTGATGATCACCATGTCGCTCGCCAATATCTATCCGAAAGTGGCGCAGCAGCTTGATAAGAGCTGCTTGAAGCACATCATCATCACCCATCTGCAAGACGCCCTGCCCCCGCTTAAATCACTCCTGTTTTCCATCTTTCAGCGCAGCAAAATCGCGCATGTGCCGAAAGACGCGCAGCATACACCATGGAACGACATACTGCGCCATGCGCCCATAGAAACATTACCCACCATTCAGCCCGAACAAGATATTGCGGTGCTGCAATATACGGGCGGCACCACTGGCACTCCGAAAGGCACGATGCTGACGCATGCGAATCTCTACATCAACGCCCAGCAAACGGCACTGTGGTTTCCCAATGCACTCTATGGTGAAGAGAAGATGATGGCCGTGCTGCCGTTTTTCCATGTATTTGCTATGACGGTCGTCATGAATGTTGGCATCTT
>JAIXRX010000167.1 GCA_027485005.1 Alphaproteobacteria bacterium | reverse complement strand
TTGGCATAGGTGCGGCCACGGCCTTGCGTAGCAAAAGATGGAGTAGAATAAGCGGTATTTTTTTGAGCAATGATAGACATCGTAAATTCCTTTAAGACAAATGAAATGATATTAGAAAAATGGAATATTTTCTAACAGCAACATCGCTTAAATAATGGAATCATATGCATCATCATATTAGCTTGCCTTTGCTTGCGTACCTGTGGAACCAAAGCCACCCGCGCCACGCGCGGTTTCATCTAAGGAATCCACTAAATTCCAGCTTGCTTGGGTGTAGGCCGCAATCACCATTTGGGCGATGCGCATGCCGCGCGTAATTTCAAAGGCCTCTTTGCCGTGATTAATCAGCAAAACTTTGACCTCGCCGCGATAATCCGCATCAATCGTTCCGGGAGCATTCAGCACCGTCACACCGTTTTTGAACGCCAAACCCGAACGCGGGCGAATTTGCGCTTCATAACCATCCGGCAAAGCAATCGCCAACCCTGTTGGCACCAAAACCGTTCCACCCGCAGGAATTACCAAAGGATCTTCCACTGCGGCAGACAAATCCATGCCTGCGCTTTGCGAAGTCGCATAATGTGGTAATTCTAAACCTTCAGCATGCGGGAGTTTGGTGATGGCGATTTGGGTCATGCTTTTTTCCTTTTGGATAGGTTAGAGGAAGGAAATGCCGTGACATTTCCAGATGATGAAAAATGCTGCGCCGCTAAAGCCACAAGCTGTTTAGCAACGGCCGTTTTTTCAACGTCCAGCAGCGGTTGGGCGGGCGCATCCCCTTGCAGCAATAGCACAGAGGTGGTGGCTGTGCCAAAGCTTTTACCACCTGAAACATCGGTTGCCACCATCCAGTCGCATGATTTTCGCTGCATTTTTGCGCGTGCGTAGGCTTCAAGATATTCGGTTTCTGCCGCAAACCCAACCACTAATGTCGGGCGGTTTTTGTGGGCGGCAATGGTTTTTAGAATGTCTGGATTTTCCACAAGGCGCAGCACGGGCGGCTCTCCATTTTCACGCTTCTTGAATTTTTGCGCACCTGCATTCTCCACCCGCCAGTCGGCCACTGCCGCAGTAAAAATACCTATGTCAGCGGGTAGATTTTTTTCTGTGGCATCCATCATTTCCACGGCCGTTTTCACATCCACCCGCGTCACACCAAACGGTGTTTTTAATGTGGTGGGGCCGCTAATAAGCGTCACGTTCGCGCCTGCTAGTGCAAAGGCTTCCGCCAGTGCGTAACCTTGCAAACCCGAGGATTGATTGGCGATGTAGCGCACAGGGTCAATCGGCTCATGGGTTGGCCCTGCGGTGATGAGCGCATGCTTGCCGCGCAAAGATTCCTGCACATGCACGCTTTCAACTGCCGCTAAAATTTCTTGGACTTCTGCCATACGGCCCGTACCAATTTCTCCACAAGCCATCTCGCCAGCTGCAGGCGAAATCACACGCACACCGTCGGCTTTTAATTGCGCAAGATTGCGTTGATTCGCCGCTGATTCCCACATTTTCACATTCATGGCAGGCGCCACAAACACGGGCTTGTCGGCGGCAAGCAGCACAGCCCCTGCTAAATCTTGTGCGCGGCCTTGCACCATGCTCGCCATAAAGTCAGCGCTCGCGGGTGCTACCAAAATCACATCCGTTTCCCGCGCTAAGCGAATATGCCCCATTTCGGTTTCGTCTTTAAGCGAGAATAATTCGGTATAGGCAGGTTGCTCGGCAAGGCTGGCGGCGGAAAGCGGCGTGATGAATTCTTGCGCGCCTTTGGTCAAAATCGGCGTCACCACATGGCCGCGTTCGCGCGCACGACGAATGAAGTCGAGCGATTTATAAGCGGCAATGCTGCCAGTCATAATAAGCAAAATGCGCATGATAATTTTCCGTTAATTTAGAGAAGAAATCTAGGCGCTAGAGCGCCAAAAAGCAAGGCTGGAGTGGCGTTAACACGCATCCGAAACGTTATCTTGCTGTTGGGTACGGCTTTTTTCTTCCATCCGCTCTAGCAAGCTTTTGATATGGCGCAATACGGTGGGCAAATGTTTAAGCGCATAGCGCGCTTCATGCGCCGCACGGCGCGCTTTGCCACGCAACCCCAAATGTTCATGCCCCCATTTGGAAATCATGGGCTCGGCAAGCTGCCACATATTGACTGTGGGATCGAGCATACGCCCTACGCCCTCGGCCATCATCATGGTTTTTTGCAAAAGCAGCAAATGCGGCTGCACGGTCATATCAAAGCGTTTGGCTACTTCAAAAAGCTGTTGCAGCAATTTAGCAATCGAAATTTCTTCAAGCGGACGACCCAAAATCGGGCGGCCAATCGCGCGGCAGGCCTGCGCGAGCGCTTCCACAGAATGATGCGCTGGCATATAGCCATAATCCACATGCACCTGCGCGACTCGCTGATAATCCTCTTTCAAAAAACCATCTAAGATATGGGCAAGGAACATGCGGCTATCTTCATCCAGCCGCCCCATAATGCCAAAATCAACGACTGCTAACTGGCCGTCTTTTTGCACAAAAATATTGCCGGGGTGTAAATCGGCATGGAAAAAACCGTCGCGGAACACTTGACGAAACAGGCTCTCAGCCGCCACTTGCACCAACGCACGGCGCGACAATCCCGCCTCATCCAACGCATCCGCGTCACTTACCGAAAGCCCACCGACACGTTGCATGGTCAAAACATTTTTGCCGGTGTATGACCAATAAATGGTTGGCACCACCATCCCTTTGTCGTGTTTCAAATTGCTTGCCAGTTCTTCCGCTGCAGAGGCTTCAAAACGCAAGTCCAATTCACTACGCACCGTATCGGCAAAGGTGTCCACCACTTTGCGGGGTTTGAAGCGATAAGCTTCTTCTCCCAAGCGTTTTTCAGCAATATCCGCCAACCAGTAAAACAGCTCTAAATCGGCGGCAAACTTAGCTTCCACGTCGGGTCGCAACACTTTGACGGCCACTTCTTCACCACTATGCAGACTAGCAAAATGCACCTGCGCAATCGACGCAGCGGCCGCTGCACTGCGCTCAAAATGCGCAAAACAATCATCGATATTTTTACCAAGCTCTTCTTCAATTTGCGCGATGGCGATTGCTGAATCAAAGGCTGGCAGGCGGTCTCGCAGCAAGCCTAAATCTTGGGCAATTTCTTCCCCCACAATATCTGCACGGGTAGAAAAGGTTTGGCCGAGCTTGATGAAAGTTGGACCCAATGCCTCAAGCGCTTGCGCCAAACGCTGACCTTCACGCAAATGAGGCTGACGGCGCGCGAAAAGCTTGCAGAAAAATGTAATGGAGGGCGATATATTCGCTTTTTCTAATGGAAAAAGCGCGTCGTGGCGCGCGAGCACCATGGCAATGCGCCACAAGCGCAAACTATTTTTAATAGACGATGAACCGTTGCGTTTGGCGGCCATATTATGCCTTCACCCCACGATGAATTGCCACCACACCACCCATCAAATTTTCATAGGAAACATTTGCAAAGCCAGCATCACGCAGCATTTGCGCGAAGTTATTTTGGTCTGGGAATTGGCGAATGCTTTCGACAAGATATTGATAAGAGTCGCGGTCATTAGCAATTAATTCGCCCAACTTCGGCACGATTTTGAAAGAGTAACCGTCATAAAAAGGCTGCAAATGCGCCGCGACTTTAGAAAACTCTAATATTGCCACCTGCCCGCCTACCGCCAATGTGCGGTGCATTTCACGCAGCGCTTGCGGAATGTCGGTTACGTTACGAATACCGAATGCCATGGTGATTAAATCCAACGAAGCATCTGGCAGCGGCAATTGCTGCGCGTCGGCGACCAACCATTCTAGACTCAATAAATTTTCATCCACCGCACGGAGTTTTCCCTGCTCAAGCATGGTGGGATTAATGTCTGAAACCGTGATGGAGAGAGGAAAACCCATGCGCTGCGCGCGACGCCACATGCCAAAAGAAATATCCCCCGTGCCACCCGCCTGATCAAGCACCCGCATACCAGCACGCAACGGCAATTTGGCAATAAAATGCTTCTTCCATAAACGGTGCATACCAAGGCTCATTGCGTCGTTCATCACGTCATAGCGCGAGGCAACGCCGTCAAATACACCCTTCACGCGGCTGGCTTTTTCATCCCAATCAACGGTGCTGAATCCAAAATGTGTGGTGCGCTTGCTATTTTCCATGCGGTTTCTATACGTTGAATTAGAATGCCCTGCCAGTGTTTTTACGCATTTATTTTATCGACTAGCTGTAACGGAGAAAAACCATGCCAGAATTGCCAGAAGTTGAAACGGTTGGCCGCGGACTTGCGCCGCTGATGGTGGGGAAACGCATTGAGCGTGCCTTGTTTCGTCGCGCGGATTTGCGCCAGCCCATGCCAGAAAATGCCACGCAAATGCTTGTGAACGCACGAGTAGAAGCACTGGAACGCCGCGCGAAATATCTGCTGATTGGGCTTGATAATCAGCAAACCATTATCAGCCATTTGGGCATGTCGGGGCGCTGGCTGGCAAAAGAATCATGGCCAAAATCCCATGAAAAACATGACCATATCGTTCTTAAAATGGAACATGGCCATATACTTATTTATCAAGATCCGCGTCGTTTTGGGCTGTTTTTACTCCATGAAACCAACCAACTCAGCACCCACCCGTTGCTTGCCCGATTAGGCCCCGAGCCACTCAGTAAAGAATGGACGGGCAAAGTGCTGCATGCCGCACTTGCCAAGCGTTACAGCGCGATTAAGCCCACCATTATGCAACAGGAAATTGTGGTCGGTGTGGGCAATATTTATGCGGCTGAGGCCTTATTTTCAGCAGGCATTCACCCCGCAACAGTGGCTTCCAGCTTAAGCATCAAGCAATGCAACCGCTTGGTAGAATGCGTGAAAGAGGTTTTGGAGGCTGCCATTACATCGGGCGGCTCGACATTACGTGATTATGTTCGTTCCAGCGGGGACGCTGGCTATTTTCAGCATCATTTTAAGGTCTATGACCGCACGGGCGAACCCTGTTTTACCTGCGGCCATCCGATCCATCATGGCGTGCAAGCGCAGCGCAGCAGTTATTGGTGCATCAAATGCCAGAAATAATTATATATTTCAGCACCTTATAAAAAACAACCAACATGGCGTGTTTTTTTCACCTCAAATAACCCCGCAGC
>JAIXRX010000219.1 GCA_027485005.1 Alphaproteobacteria bacterium | reverse complement strand
TGATACGCCTCTGGCTGTTCGCGCCAATGCGGCTCGACCTTCACAAACAAATTTAAGCGCACTTTGCAATCCAGCGCTTTTTGAATATCGCGGCGCGCTTGAATACCAATCTCTTTAATCGTTTGGCCTTTATGCCCAATCACAATTTTCTTCTGGCTTTCGCGCACCACCACAATGCTTTGATGCAGCTCTACCACGCCGTCATCCGCAGTTTTGAATTGCTCGGTTTCTACCCATAATTGGTGGGGCACTTCTTCTTGCAAACGCAGCAATAATTTTTCACGTGTGATTTCTGCCGCCAACATCCGCTCGGACACTTCAGTCATATGATCTTCAGGATAATGCCACACGCCTTCTGGCATCGTGGCTGCCAGCGTGTCACGCACATCATCCACCCCGTCGCCATTCAATGCCGAGATCATGAAAATTTGTTTTAGCTCTTCCGCTTTTGAAAAACGCGAAGCAATATCCAACAATTCGCGTTTGTCTTTAATTTGGTCTACTTTGTTCAGCGCCAAAAATGTTGGGCGATTCGCGCTGGCTAAAAGCTCCAGCATCGCTTCCACATTAGTGCGTTTAATCTGGGTCACATCCAACATCCACAGCACCGCGTCGGCGTCTTGCAAGCTGCCTTTTGCCGCAGACACCATGGCTTTATCAAACTCTTCTTCAGCCGGGAAAATCCCTGGCGTATCCACCAACACCATCTGCGAATTTTGGGCCACGACCACACCAAGCACACGGCCACGCGTGGTTTGCGCTTTGGGGGTAACGATAGAAATCTTCGCACCAATAATATGGTTCAGCAGCGTGGATTTACCGGCGTTTGGCGCGCCCACAATCGCCACAAAACCAAAACGTTTTTCATCACTCATCGAGGGCTCCTTTTAGCTCACTTAACGCTTCTAACATCGCGCTAGCAGCCGCTTGTTCTGCCACGCGTTTAGCTGCACCGCAGCCTTGCTGTGGCGCAAAATTCCCGACCTTTACCTGCACGGTAAATACCGGTGCATGCGCTGGGCCTTTCGTGTCTAGCACATCGTATTCTGGCAGGCCGTGCCCGCGCGCTTGCGACCATTCCTGCAGCGCCGTTTTTGCGTCTTTCGGTGGCGCGTCCACGGCGAGAGCCAGCGGGTGCCAATGCAAACGCACAAAGCGCCGCGCCGCTTCAAATCCCCCGTCACGATACAATGCGCCAATCAGCGCCTCGCAGGCATCTTCCAGATTCGACGGATTTTCACGGCCAAGCGATTGCACTTCACTCGTGCCAATAATCAGCTGTTCGCCAAGGCCGATACTGCGCGCTACTTCTGCCAGCGTCACCCCGCAAATCAAGCCCGCCAAGCGCTTGGCCAAATGTCCCTCGCTTTCGGTGGGATACATGTCAAACAACATTTCCGCCACTAACACGCCAAGCACCGCGTCTCCCAAAAATTCAAGGCGCTGATTATTCCGCGCATGCATGCTGCTGGGGTGTGTCAGCGCTTCATGCAAAACCGCAGGTTGGCGAAACCGATGCCCCACCTTTTTGCAAAATTCTTCCTGCGCTGCCGTTAAATTCGCCATGCTATTCTACCCACTTGAAGAAGCGGTCAGTTCGTAATGAGAAACCTTCCGTCCCCGAGAATATAATCATTTTGGCATGACCAATCAAATTTTCATACGGCACATAGCCAACCAAATCGGTATAACGGCTGTCCACCGAATTATCGCGGTTATCCCCCATGCAGAAATAATGCCCTTCTGGCACAATATATTCTGGGGTAAAATCGGCTTGTCCAGTGCTTGTAGTATCAAGCACGTAATAGCTTTTGCCCTCGGGCAGGGTTTCTTTAAATTGCGCAGTACGAGTGGTGGTATTAGTGCTGTCATCATATTCCACAAAATCATCCACACGCTCTTTTTTTATGGCCACACCATTAATAAAAAGTACGCCATGCATCACCTGAATGCGGTCCCCTGGCAGGCCAATCACGCGTTTAATATAATCAATCGAAACATCGGTGGGTTTACGAAAAACGACTACATCGCCACGCGCAGGCGTATGTCCAGCGATGCGCTCAAATTCGGGCAAGAAGCGCCCAAAAGGAAAAGAATAGCGGCTATAACCGTAGGTGCTTTTGTTCACAAACAAATAGTCACCTACAAGCAACCCACCCTTCATCGAACCCGAAGGAATATGAAATGGCTCGAAAAAAAAGCTACGAAATACCATAGCCAGTAAAACGGCCACCACAATGGTACGGATAGTTTCAAAAATTTCTTTGGTCCAATAACTGGTACGCGAATGCATGAAGGCGCCTTAAGCTGAAATGAAATCAGCCCTTTGCATAACAGAGCCAACCCCAACATGAAAGAGGGTTTTCGCGCTATTTAATCTCAAAACGGCTTTGTTTCACTTCCATTTGCGCGCGCTTCAGATCGGCTTTATACGCATCCGACATTTGCAGCGCCCCCACAATCAGACGGCCAAGCTCTTTGCCACCCGCCACATCTTGCGGCATGTGCATACCCACCATCAGGCGGTGTGTGGCAATATCCCGCGCTTTCGCACGCAGATATTCACGTTTTTCTGGTAGTAATTGCGCGGCGGTTTCCATCCACACATATCCGCAGGAGGTATGGCCGCTTGGATAACCACCGTTTTTAATCGGCTTCACATCTGTTTTAATACGTTTGTCGGCCAGATACGGGCGCGGCGTATTCCAATACGCTTTGGCATCTTCGGTAATCACAATGCAATCTTCACCCACCTTGTCTAGCAGCTCAAAACTTTGTGGATAGTGCGTGCGAGTAAAGGTTTTTGGCAAATAATTAGTCACCATTTTCAGACCAAAATCCGCTTCTTTTTTCGCCAATGCTTTTTGCTCTTGGGTAGCAGTGCGCTGCGCATTTAGCACGGCGTCTAGCTGCTTTTTCCACTCCGCTTTATTTTCAGGTTTGGCAGGTGTCGTCAAAAGAATCGGAGAAATCGTATCCGCTTGAATATAGCGTGGCGTCACCCCCCATGGGTATTGTTTTTCCGTGGCAGGCGCACAAGCAGCTAATACCGCAAGAAAAGCAAACGCAACCAATTGACGAAGGGATGTTTTTAACATGACTGACTCCTGATTTTTTTATAAAATGATTGCCGCATTTCTATCAATCGCACTTATCAGATGCCAGAAAAAAATGAATACACTCACCTAAAGCGCCAATGCCGCAGCTGGGCTATCTTTCTGCCCTGCCAGCAAATCTTTATAACGCGCCACCAGCGCACTCATACGTGCCAGCGCTTGGCGGCGGCGCAGGCGGGCGATCTTCAGCTGCACCTGTTCAATCACGGCCGCCATCCAATCTTCTCCACTCACATCCGCCAATTGCGCACGTTGCCACAGCGCATATTCGTCCGACACGCGCAGATGCTGCGCTTGCGCATGCAGCGCTTGCAGCCGCGTCAGCAATCGCTCAAGCTGTGCATCTTCATCTAGCATTGCGTCAATCTGGTCGTTCTCATCCAGCTCGCGTTCCAATTGCCATAACCCATATAAACTACCGCGCTCAAACGCCGCTTGCGCCAGCTTCAACCAAGTGGCGGGCATGGGGTGCGGTGTGGTGGCGGTATCGGGGTGAATGCGTTTGAGCAAACGGCGATACGATTGTTTCAATTCCCGCGCATGTTCAGCGTGAGTTTGCGGCACGTCACTCGCAGGATAAACATAATCCGTGGGCGTTAAATCCGCCGCGTCATGCCCTTGTTCAAGGCATACCAACTGCTCAAACCACGGCGCCACGCGACGCCAGTAGTCGTTCATAAATTCATTCACCTCGCGCTGCAAAACCCGCACATCGCGGTAGGCATCATCAAGGTC
>JAIXRX010000203.1 GCA_027485005.1 Alphaproteobacteria bacterium | reverse complement strand
GTGATGGTGGCGAGGGATTTTTCCAAATCCACCTCCACTTTTTCTACCGCTGCATTGCTCGAGAAATTGGTGGTCACGGCTTTGGAGCAGTTTTCGCAGGTCATGCCTTCAATGCCGACATGAATGGTTTCGGCGAAAGCAGGGCTGGCAGCCATCAACAAGGCGGCAATCAAAAGTTTTTTCATGGTGTTTATCCTCGGGTTTTGGTTAGCTATTGTCCATTTTAAGGGCGGCAATAAACGCGCTTTTCGGAATATCCACATTCCCAATGCTGCGCATTTTCTTTTTACCCTCTTTTTGCTTATCCAACAACTTGCGTTTGCGTGAGATATCGCCGCCATAACATTTCGCGGTCACGTCTTTACGCATCGCGCTGATGGTTTCGCGGGCAATAATTTTTCCGCCAATCGCGGCCTGAATTGCAATCTGGAACATCTGTCTTGGAATCAGCTCTTTCAAGCGTGAGCACAAGCCACGGCCGCGATAATCGGCTTGGGTTTTATGCACGATGATGGATAGCGCATCCACCGGTTCGGAATTCACCAAAATGCTCAGTTTTACCAGCTGCGATTCGGTATAGCCGTCCCATGCATAGTCAAAGCTGGCATAGCCTTTGGTGCCCGATTTCAGGCGGTCATAGAAATCATACACCACCTCGTTCAGTGGCAGGCGATAGACCGCCATCGCGCGGTTGCCCACATAAGTCAAATCCACTTGTATGCCGCGTTTTTCGGTGCAGAGCGAAAGTACGTTGCCAAGATATTCGTCGGGCACCATGATGGTTGCTTTAATCCACGGTTCATACATTTCTTCAATGCGCGTCACTTCTGGCATGTCGGCGGGGTTGTGGAGTTCCATTTCCTCGCCGTTGGTCATTTTGAGTTTATAGACCACACTTGGTGCGGTGGTGATAAGGTCGAGGTTGAATTCGCGCTCCAAACGCTCTTGAATAATCTCAAGGTGCAACAGCCCAAGGAAACCACAGCGGAAACCAAATCCCAGCGCGCTGGAGCTTTCCGTTTCATATTCAAAGCTCGCATCGTTCAAATGCAATTTGCCTAAGGCGTCTTTCAGGTTTTCAAACTCCGAAGAATCGGTGGGGTAAAGCCCGCAGAATACGACAGGCATGGCTGGCTTAAAGCCGTCCAGCGCCACCTCGCATGGGTTGCGGTCATCGGTAATCGTGTCGCCCACGCGGCAATCAGACACTTGTTTAATGCCCGTCACAATATAGCCCATTTCACCGGGAGTCAGCACGTCGACTGGGTTTTTCTTTGGTGTAAAGACGCCCACTTGGTCCACAAAATACGATTGGCCATTCGACATAAAGCGAATTTTCTGACCTTTGCGCAATTGGCCGTCCACCACGCGTACCAGAATAATGACGCCTAGATAACTATCATACCAGCTATCCACCAACATGGTTTTTAGCGGGGCTTCGGCATTGCCTTTGGGCGCGGGCAGGCGGGTCACAATGCCTTCCAGCAAATCGTCAATCCCAATACCTGCCTTGGCTGAAGCCTCAATCGCATCTGTGCAATCCAAGCCAATCACTTCCTCAATTTGCGCTTTCACACGGTCTGGGTCAGCGGCGGGCAGGTCGATTTTATTCAGCACGGGAATAATCTCGTGGTTATTCTCAATCGCTTTATAGACGTTGGCCAGTGTTTGCGCTTCCACTCCTTGGGACGCGTCCACCACCAGCAGAGACCCTTCGCAGGCAGCCAAGCTGCGGCTTACCTCATAGGCAAAATCGACGTGCCCAGGTGTGTCCATCAGGTTCAGAATGTAAGTCTCACCGTCTTTGGCTTTGTAGGTCAGGCGTACGGTTTGCGCTTTAATCGTAATGCCGCGCTCGCGCTCAATATCCATGCTATCCAGTAATTGCGATTTCATCTCGCGCGATTCAATTTTACCAGCGCGCTCAATCAAACGATCAGCCAGCGTGGATTTGCCATGGTCAATATGGGCAATAATAGAGAAATTACGAATTTTGGATTGGTCAGTCATGAAATTACCTGAAATTTTGAGCTCACCCTCATAGAACGTGCGCGGCAGGAATGCAACAGGGGAGCGCATTCAATAAAATTCATTTAAAAATTAACCTATCATTAATTTATTATCTGTATTATAATAACAACAATATAAAAAGGTCTGCCCATGTAGGCGTCCTGTTCATGATAAGTTTATAATGCAACCAAGTAGGAGCAAATAGCCATGGCTATTACCTCAATCGCAGATCTTGCGTCTGGCTTTTTAGCCAACCAGGTCGAAAAATCTAACCGCAGCCAGCAGTCTTCGCTTGCGCGCCTCTCGTCAGGTAACGCCATTTCGCAAGCATCCGTAGATGTATCTGCGCTCAGTCAAGCTATTAGTCTTCAGTCGCAAGTGTCTAATTTGCGTACCGCGTCGGTTAATATCGCGCAAGCCAGCAGCCTGCTGCAAGTTGCCGATGGTGGCTTTGAAGAAATCGGCCAAGCGCTTGAGCGCCTGAGTGCACTATCGGTGCAAGCCAATAGCGGCGCACTTTCAGACGACGCGCGCAAGGGCTTGCAAAAAGAAGCAGACGCACTGTTTTCAGAAATTAATCGCATTGCTTCCCAAACCACTTTCAATGGCGTTTCACTGTTGGATGGTTCGTTGAGTCAAGTGGACGAGCAGGGTGCTATTAAAGTTCAAACGGGCGCAAGCTCATCCGATTTAGCTGAATTTACTATCGGTGATTTCCGCACCAGTGCATTGTTTGCTTCGCCGCTAGATTTCAGCTCGCAAGAGGCTGCAAGCCAATCTTTGGATGCTATTCAGAACGCGGCACGTTTGGTGTTTGTTGGTCGCGCACAAGTGGGTGCAGCTCAGCAAGGGTTTGACATTGCGGGTGCCACGCTTGAATCCGCTATTCAGAATCAAGAAGCGGCGCGTTCTACGCTGGAAGACACGGACTTGAACGACTATACGCAAACCGCGTTGAACGCTGTTCAGGCTCAGGCAAGCACCGCATTGCTCGCGCAATCTAGCCGCTTGAAACCAGCGATTCTAAACCTCCTCAACGCTTAGGTTTTTTCTGCCGCTTCCTGCAAGTATTTTTGCGCTCGACTATATCACGCTCGACGTGGTGTCTTCGCTTGAGCAGCAGCAAGGCATTATTGAAATCATGTCTGAACTTGGTTGGGAACACGGCCAAAAGCATGATATTTCGGCTTTTCCAGAATTGCGTGCGCGGTTTGTTCGTGCACTGAATCCTACCAATATTTTCGCTACCCCCGGTGGCTCTGCGGCCAATACGCTGTGCACGTTGCGCTTGCTTCTGCCCGAGCAAACGCACTGCGCTTTGCAAGGTATTGTGGGGCACACCGCCTATCGCGCAACCTTGCTCGACGCTTTTGCACAGGTGGGTGCAGAACTCATCGAAGTCGCGATTGAAAAATCAGAGGACGGCGTTTGGCCGTCGCACGCATTGGCCTATTTGCTGGTGGACGATAGCGGTGGGTGCAGTGTGATTCGTGTGGAAGACGGGCATGCGCGCACGGCTATGCAGCCCGAACATCTTGCCAAAGCCGCAGCTGAAAAAGCGGATTATCTCTTTTTCTCTGCGTCGTTATTCTACAAATTTTCGCCTAGCGTGGCGCTGCAACTGCTTGCCTTTGCGGCGGACAAACAAAAATCCATTATCCTCGCCTTGCCCACGCGTGTGCCGCTTACACCGCTTTTGCAAGAGCGGGTGAAAGAGATTATTCGCACGCAAGCCATCGTCACGCTTGGCAACGCGCTCGAACTTCGCGCGGCCTATGGTGCGGATGACAACGCTCAAGCCCTTCGCAAATTGCAACATGATCTGCGCGCCAAAGGGCAAAACGCCTGCGCGTTTATCACCAATGGCAGCCATGGCGCGTGGGTAGTGAATGCTGAAAATATTGAAGAAATTGCGCCCGTTATGGTGCCTAAAGAAAAACTCAAAAGTACGGCAGGGGCAGGGGATGCGTCCTATGCGGGATTCCTCGCAGGTTGGCTGCAAGAGCTCCCCTTGGCTGATTGTGGTAAGCAAGGCATGCAGCTTGGTAGCCTTGCCGTGCAACGCATTTACACGCGCTTAAATGCAGAAGATATTAAGAGTTTGTAATATATTTTTCTAGAATCGCTTCGCACGCCCCAAAGCACTGCGAAAACACTTCATTAAAGCCATGTTGTCCGCCATAATACGGATCTTTCACGTCTTGTTTTTGGCCCAGCGCATAACGCAAAAATAAATCGACATGCGCCGTCGCATCCGCTGGTTTTATGCCGTTCAGCGCACGCAAATGGCCTGCGTCCATCGCCAAAATCACATCAAAATCATAGAAGTCTTGCAAAGTCACTTGGCGCGCGCGCAAATGCTGCATCGCTACGCCGTGTTGCGCAGCAGTGCGCACACTGCGTGTGTCGGGTGCTTCGCCCACATGGTAGGCTTGCGTGCCTGCAGAATCGACGGTGATCTCAATATCCTGCGCATCCGCCAAATGCTGCATCACCGCGTCTGCTGTCGGTGAACGGCAGATATTCCCCGTGCAAACAAATAAAATTTTCATGCGTTAAGCCACAAAATCTGGCTGTGCTTTCGGGTGCGCATTTTGCACGGCAGGGTGCGCTAAGCAGTTGCTCACAATGCGTTGAATGGTCGGGTAGGGTGTCATATCCACCGCAACGCGTTCCGCTGAAAAGACTTGCGGTACCAAGCAACAATCCGCCAGCGTCATGGCCGAACCATGGCAGAAATCG
>JAIXRX010000107.1 GCA_027485005.1 Alphaproteobacteria bacterium | reverse complement strand
GATAAATTAGGCGAAACCTTGCCAGAATCTGCGGTGAAAGACGTTGCAAATGGCGTGATTTCTGAAGCGCTCGACCAATGGATTCTGACCCGCTTGCACCGCGCTGTGGCCAAGGCCACAGTGGCGTTTGAAGAATATGAATATGCCAATGCGCGTGCGGCGGTGGAAGATTTCTTCTGGAATGATTTCTGTGACAATTACCTCGAGATGGTGAAAACCCGTGTCTATGACGAAGCAGGGGCAGACGCCAAAGGCCAGATGAGTGCCGTGCATACCATTTATCATTGTTTGGATGGTATTTTGCGCCTATTCGCGCCGATTACGCCACATATTACGGACGAACTCTGGCAAGCGATTTTCGCGCGCAAATCTGCGGGCGCGTCCATCCATGCGCGTGGCAACTGGCCAGTGGCTGCGGATTATCCCGTAGTGGAAAGTGCGGAAGCCAGCGGTATCGCGGGCGTGCAATTGCTCAATGCGATTCGCAAAGCCAAGTCTGAGCGCAATGTGTCCATCAAATTCCCTATCACTACACTTGCGATTGCGCCTACCAGCGCAAAAGCCCAGCTAGAGCCTGTGCTGAAAGATGTGCAAGGGGCAGGGAATGTGGACGCGGTGACATGGACAGACAAAGTGGCGAATGTGACCGCAACGTCTGAAGATGGCGCGCTTAGCTTAGATGCAGTGTTTGCTGAAAGTGCAGACGCGGCGTAAATAATTCATCAATAAAGGCAATAAAATGAACCAGATGCTTTCCGAAGTGATGCCATTGCTCGAAACCATTCCGCTCACCAAATGGGTGGATATTGGCTTGGAGATGGGGCTTAAAGTTGCGCTGGCGCTAGTGATTTTGGTGGTTGGTTGGTTGCTGGCTAAAATGGCGCGTCGCTTTGTGCGCAAAGCCATGATCCGCGCGCGGCTGGACGTGACCTTGGCGCAATTCCTTGCCAATATCGTCTATGCATTGCTTGGTTTATTTGTGCTCATTGCCGCGCTCAATAATTTGGGTGTGCAAACCGCGTCTTTGGTGGCGATGATTGGTGCGGCGGGCTTGGCGATTGGCCTTGCCCTGCAAGGTTCGCTCTCTAATTTTGCGGCTGGCGTGATGATTATCATCTTCAAACACTTCAAAGTGGGAGATGCGATTAAGACGAATGAAGTGGACGGCACGGTGGTGAATCTCGATATTTTTAATACGACAGTGCTAACGGCAAATAACCAAAAAGTGGTGGTGCCGAATGCGCGCCTGACTGAAAATGCGATTACGAATTTTTCTCAGATGCCTACGCGTCGTATCGAGATTACGTTGCTACTAAGTTATGAAGAATCAGTGGATCGTGTGAAATCCATTGCCATGCAACAGATTCAGAAAAATGAATATATATTGTCGGAACCTGCGCCACAAGTGGTCGTGGCTGCTTTGCCAGAAAATGGTGTTAAATTTCTGGTACATGCTTGGGTAAAAACCGAACATTATCTTGCAACATTTTATGGGTTACAAGAACATCTCAAAAAGGCATTTGATGAGGAACATATCTTAATGGCAGCGCCTTTGGTCAATAATACAGGCCGTAGAACATAGGGATAATATACGGTCATGACTAAGAATACAGTGCCTACACGTTAATAATATTTTACAGGGAACAGACCATGAAAAAAATCTTCAAAATTCTTGGGGCGTTATTGCTTTTACTCATGGTGGCGGCCGTGACGGTGCCGTTTTTGATTCCGGCGGAAACCTACAAAAAAGAAATCACCCGCGTGATTTATGAGCGCACAGGCCGCACGATTGAGATTGCAGGGCAGGTGAGCGCCAGCGTCTATCCTACGATTGGTGCGCGTTTGGAAGGTGTGACCCTTTCTAACGGCAAAGGTTTTTCTGAAAAACCAATGTTGAAGTTAAAAGAAATGAATGTGGAAGTAGCTCTCATGCCGCTTTTGCAAAAACAAGTGCAAGTGCAAAAATTTATTCTGGAAAACCCAATCATTGAGTTGGAAGTGAATAAACAAGGCAAGCCAAACTGGGAGTTTGCGCCCATTGCCGCCGCGCCAGCCCAAGAAAAAGCAGCACTTAGTTTTGATGTGATTAGCCGTGCCGAAGCGCAAGAAGAAGCGCCCGCGGAAGACAGCGCAGCAATGATAGAAATATTAGAAAAACTGCAAATAGGTGTAGTGCAGATTAACCATGGTACCTTGAATTTTGTGAACCATCAAACGGGCGTTAAACAAGGCGCTAGCGACATTAACCTGACCTTTGGCTTGAAGAATCTGGATGATCCATTTGTGCTAAAAGGCAGCGCGGTATGGAACAAAGAAAAAATTAGCGTGGATGCAAAATTGGATAATCCACGCCAATTACTCAAAACTAAATCCGCGGATGTGGTGGCGAATATTGCAAGCAGCATGTTGGATGTTGATTTTTCGGGCAAGGCAACGCCAGCTTCGGTGCAAGGCGCGCTGAGCCTGAATACGCCGTCGATTCCGAAGCTCACAGGTTGGACGACGGGTACACCGATGGCATGGAAAGGCCCAGGCGCATTGGCGCTCAACATCAAAGGCCAGCTTGCCTGCTCGGCCACATTATGCGGCCTCAAACAATCTAATATTGACTTAGATAGTTTAAAACTTGCAGGGGATATTGGCGCGCTGCTGGGTGGCAAAGCACCTAAAATCCAAGGTAATCTCAGCACACCACTGTTGGATATAAATGCCTTCATGCCGGCGCAAACAGCCAGCAACGACGTGTTATTTGGTCTCGTTTCCTCTGCGCATGCAGCACCTGCCTCGGGTTGGAGCAATGACCCGATTGATCTTTCGGGCTTAGGTGCGGTGAATGCCGCGATTAAATTCAGCGCGGATGCGATTAAATTTAATCAGATTGATATTGGCAAAAGCGTGTTTGATGTGGCGCTCAATAACGGCGCGCTTGCTTTGGATATTGTGCAAATGGGCTTGTATCAAGGCAATGCCAAAGGCACCATCACTGCCACCACTGGCAATGCCGTGGGCGTGAATCTCTCGGCTAGCGGCATCAATGCGGCGAGCATGCTGAAAGCCCTCACGGGGGATGACCGCCTAAGTGGCACGCTGGTGTTGAACATGGCGCTTAACATGGCAGGCAGCAGCCAGCGCGCGATGATTTCTTCCCTCGGTGGCAATGGCAATGCGAAATTCACGGACGGTGCGCTTAAAGGCATTAACATTGCGCAAATGGTGCGCGACGCGAAAGCCGCGGTTTTGCAACAGCAAAACACGTCGCAAAAAACCGACTTCGCAGAGCTTGGTGGTAGCTTTACGATTGCCAATGGTGTGGTGACGAACAAAGACCTCTCGATGAAAGCGCCAGTGCTGCGTTTGAATGGGGAAGGGCAAGTGAACCTGCCGCAAATGACGGTCAATTATCGCCTGCTACCTAAACTAATTGCGAGCATTGAAGGCCAAGGCGGTGCGGATGATAAAAAAGGTTTGGTGATTCCGATTATCGTGGAAGGCCCGCTCACCAGCCCTAGCTATCGCCCAGACCTTGCCAGCATGGTGCAAGACGCGCTCAAAAACCCAGAGCAGTTGAAAGAAAACTTGAAGAACTTAAAAGGCGAGGGCAAGGCGATTGAGAATGCGGTGAAAGCCGTGCGCGACAATCCGAAAGAAAATCTCGGCAATCTGATTCAAGGATTGGGCGGTTTGCGTTAGAGGCGCTAATCCTCTTCGCTTGGGCTCCCGCTCACCTCGTCCCAGTCGGCTTCATCTTCTGAAATCAGCTCGCCGAGCATAGACGGTCCGTGCGTGTGAACTCGTTGTTTGTCACCGCAGACTAAATGGTGCCATTCAGGCAAAGGATGGCCATGTGCCACCAAGCGGTAACCGCAGCTTGGCGGCAGCCAATCAAACCCCATGATATTATCGGGCGTGGCTTTAATGCAGTCTGGCACGTTGGTTTGGCGGTTGGCATAGTCGGTACAGCTATGGGTATTCAGGCATAAATAGCGGCACGCAACGTTTGAAAGCGCAATTTGCCCCGTGTCTTCGTCCTGCAAGCTCATCTGGCAACACAAGCCACAGCCGTCGCACAAAGATTCCCATTCGCTTTCGGTCATTTCTTTGAGGGGCTTTTTCAGAAATTCAGGCTGAGTCATACGTTCTACCGCTTTGCGAGTGATACTGAATCATCATTCAGAGTCACCATTTTATCTTTGAAGAGTTTTCCCAGCGCCTTTTTATATGCTGATTTGCTGGTGGCAAACACCGCCATAATGTCTTCTGGCGGGCTGCGGTCGGTCAGATAAATCGTGCCGCCTTGTGCTTT
>JAIXRX010000040.1 GCA_027485005.1 Alphaproteobacteria bacterium | reverse complement strand
GCCAGCGCTCCCAGAATCCCGAAAATTGCACCCACCGTGAGGAACGTTTTTAGGCCGTCTTTGGCAGCATAACCGACCGAGTCGATCGCACCATCTACAATTTTTTCACCAATTGCCATATCTATGACTCCTTAGTTAAGCGAAAGTTTACTGGGATCAATTTTGAAACCCGAGTTGTTAGCTTGTTGTTTTACTTCAGCAGCATGAACAATCGTCTGTCCTGCCAATGCACCTTGAGCAATCGTTTGAATTTGTTCCTTCATATCCAATTGCGTCTTTATAGCCGCTTCCTTCACCTCATGCATTTGAACTTTCAGCGTAGCAAATTGTTCTTTGAAAGATTCAAGCTCTGCTTTGGTATTCGCCAGCGCATCACGCGTTTCTTTCAACACATCATCCACCGACTGGCCCGAAGCGTTCTTCACATTTTCGGCGCCTGTTTGCAATTTAGCCAAGTCTGCGTTCAGGGACGAAGCAATGCCTGGTTGCGCTGCACTTGGCGTATAACCAATTTTGGTTGCTTGCTCATCAATCGCGGCAGCAAACCCAGCCAGTAGTGCTTTGTCAGCTTCTGAAAGATTCGTACGTCCTGCATATTGCGCATGAATGTTACGTAACTCGTCAATCTGCTCAAAGGTTGCGGCATGAGCTACTTCACCTTTGTATTTTGCCTTATATTTTTCAGTTGCCACATCATTATTTACGCCTTGCTGCACCGTTTGTTGGGCTGGCTGCGGTGTCGAAGGAGATGGGCTGTCAGATGCCTGAGCTGGCTGCGCATTCGAAGTATCTAAAACATTTTTAGGCTCTTGCTCATCCACTAATTTATTAAAAATACCTCTAGGATTTTTAAAAATATTCATGAATTGCTTAACGGGGTTTTCACCATGCTCAACAGCTTTCCCCGTTGCCCAACCTGCAACAAACGGAGCAGCAACAGCACCACCTGCAGCACCAAACACACCGGCAACTACCCCCATTGTTTTACCAAGCGCATTATCACCGAAAAGCGACGTGCACGCTTTGTATCCCAACATAGCACCGCCACCCAAACCAAATATTGGTGAAATAACAGTAAACGCAGTACCGCCCACGCCCATACCTGCACGCAAGCCAGCCTTACTGTTACTCATTTTGTTACGATGACCATTGGCCTTCATTTCAATAGCTTGGGATTCAACAGAATCTTCTGTCAAATCGATGCTAAGATTACCAACCTCTAATGTACCATCATATCCCTGACTGCGGGCCTCACGTTTTAAAATAAGATTGGCCGTATTGATTTGATCTGCCAAGTGCAGTTTGCCGAATTTATCAGGTGTTACACCTCTGTCGGCTAACATGCGCGTCATTTTATTTTTGTCGATGCCCAATTCAGCCATTAAACCTTGGTTTTCTTGAAAACGCTCGTTTGCATTTTTCACATCCTGCTTAGACATCCAGTCATAGGAATGAGATTTCTCAGCAGCACTCACATTGCGATAAATAGTGGTATCAACTCCACTCAATTTCCGAGCATATTCCCCCAAAGTCCCAAATTTTTTCGCTGGAAAACGATTGACGGAGCCACGCACTTCTTCAGCTGGCCGCTCATTGACTGTATTCTCAATTTCATCACTCATCTTCAACTCCATTATTTTTCTTATGTGCGGGAATGCCGCTTTTTAGGTATTATCCTTAGGTTTTAGCATACCGTGAAATGGTTACTTTTTCCTTTATATTTACAAAATAATGCACCTTATAAGGCAACTCAAGTTAAGTTTATGTGACAGTTTCAGGCTGCGCCTTGGTTTTAGGATTTTTCTTGGGAATAAAAGAATAGCCCACACACCCCGATGAAACCATTCATCTCATTGTTTTTTATATATTCATCCTATCAACAATACAGGCATATCATAAAGGTTCAAACCCCTTTTACCCCTTCAAATGATAATGGATGTTTAGGATTGTCATCAAATATTCTTAATTTTTGTTTAGAAATTAACGGAAATTTAATATATAACACATAAAAGAGGCAGCCCTTAAACGCTTCGAATAATATGGATGATATGTCAGAACGCTTTGAAAAACTGCCGCCACTTGCGCGCATGACCATTTTTGTGACGGCTTTAGTGCTGCTGATTGTCTGCGTCCAGGTGATTGCGCAGGCTGCGCGTGGTTATAATCGCGCGATTGAAAGCGGCATGGAAAACGCCGCCAACCTTACCCATATCCAAACCGACCATGTCGAGCTGACTTTTCTGGCAGTCGATCAAACCTTACGCCGCGCCGTAGAGCGCCAATATTTCAACGAATTATTCGGCAATAATCTCGCGCAATACATGGCCACTAACCTAAAAAGCTGGGCAGACGAAACCCCACAAATTGCTGCCATGCTAGTGGTAGGCGCGAACGGTGAAAACCTGATTGGCGTGCATAAAACTGGCTTTGAAGGCTGGGTAAATTACGACAAAGCAAGCTTTGCCACCCAACCTGTTTTTCTGGAATTAAAAGACGCTGCCGACAATCAGGTGGCAATTGCAAAATTAATCCGCACCTCGATTAACACGCCAGAATTGATATTGGTGGCACGCCGCCTCAATCAGCTAAATGGTGAGTTTGGTGGCCTCATTGTAGCAGCGATAGACCCGCGCTATTTCAGCAATTTCTTCCAATCAGTGAATGGACATGATGGTCGCTATATGAGCCTGACGCTGAATTCTGGTAGTGCGCTGGCTAGCTCGCAGGCACAGGCGTCGCAGTTATTGCACAAGGAAATATTAGCCGCACTCAGCAAAGCCACTCCCAATAAAGAAACGGGCATTGTAAGCGTGCAAGCACAAACCGTGCTGCATGACGAGATGAAACTTTATGCGGCACAGAAAATGAAAAATTTCCCGCTAACGGTGAGCGTGGTGTTGGATGAAAGCGACTTCTTGAGTGGATGGCGATCTGGCACATTAAAAGACCTTGGCTTCCTAGCGATTTTTGCAGCCATTGGTTCGATTTTTTCTTTGTTTTTAGTGCTGCTTTCCCGCCAGATTGCGCGGGTACAAGCCTCGGAAGGTGCCGCGGTATTAGCCAGTCAAGCTAAGTCTGAATTTTTGGCGAATATGAGCCATGAGTTGCGCACCCCATTGAATGCCATTATCGGTTTTTCGGAGATGATGAATGCGGGATATTTTGGCCCCCTCAACCCCAAACAAAAAGAACGCGTGCATGATATTAATTTATGCGGCGGGCATTTGTTGCAGTTGATTAGTGATATCCTAGAATTCTCGAAAGGCGAAGCAGGCAAACTGGAGTTAGCCGAAGAAAACTTCTACATACAAGAGATGATTGACGAAGCGCAACGCATGATGCGCGAGAAGTTTACCAGCAAACATACCAAACTTCTCAGCGACATTGATAGTGCCATTCCAATGGTGCGCGCCGATAAACGCAAATTGCGCCAAGTGGTGCTGAACCTGCTTTCTAACGCGCTGAAATTTACTGCAGAAGGCGGTATGGTCAAGGTATCGCTCATGCGTGATGCACAAGGTCATGTGCATATCACCGTGTCGGACAATGGCATTGGGATGTCGGAAGAAGATCTGCCACGCGCCTTGTCAGTGTTTGGGCAAGTGGACCGCAATAAAAGCCATGAGGGTACAGGCCTTGGTCTGCCATTGTGCAAAATGTTTGCGGAATTACATGGCGGCAAACTATCTATCGGTAGCCGCTTAGGCGAAGGCACGACGGTACGTATCAGCCTGCCCGCTACCCGCGTCTTGCCGCATGACACAATGCGCGATGCACCGCTGAATCCTCCGAAATTACCCGAAGAGTTGCTCACACAATCGGACAAAAAAAGCTCGTCCAGCCGTGGCTAATTAAAGTGGCAAATCTGCTTTTTCTTTACGGCGGTAGGCCACATAAATCCATACCACAGCCACACCAATTAAACCCCAGGTGATAGCATAGCCCAGATGGTCATTTTTAAAGGCGGCTTGCCCGTCGGACGGAATCGGCCAGATGCCTTCTTTCGGTGGTGCCACCACTTCCAGCACCACAGGTTCTAGCGGCAAATTCACATGCGAAGCCACAGCATCTACATCCGGATAAAACCAGAAATTTTTGTCAGGTCGGTTATTCGGCGTCCAAATGCGTGGGCGGGGCGGCACGCGTACCATCACTTCCCATGCCTGCTCTTTTTCTGGCAGCAGGTTGCGTTTATCCGCATCTTTTTTGTCCGCTGGCACCCAGCCAAGATTCACCAACACATGACGGCCATCATTTAGCGTCGCGGTAGTGTGAATATGGTAGCCAAGTTTGTTGATATAATAGCGCGGCCCCACATGAAATTCTTGTACTGGCTGCACAATCGTACCACGCACTTTGAAGCGCTGAAACTCAATATCGCCCCAGCTTTCGCCGTCTTTTAATGTCGGCAAGGTTTCTTTGGCTTTTAGTGATTTGGCGCTTTCAAATTTTTCAATCAGTTCGCCTTTCCATTGCAGGCGCTGCACCTGCCAGCCGCACAAACCAAACATGGTCAGCGATGCGACCACTGTCATAACAATAGGAATATGTTTCTTCCATGTGAAGGGCGCGGTCATCGAGAGTCCTTTTGTTTGCTTTTATATTCCAGCGCAATAAGCCATGCACGGGCATGATGCAACCACCAGATGGACAAAAGCGGCACCATGGGTAGCCACACCAATGCATGCAGCCAGAATGGCCATCCCAGCTTCACCTCTACCAAGGCCGAAACCGTGACCACTAACGTGCTTACCAGCACAATCACAATATAAGCAGGGCCGTCAGCATGTTCGTACATGCTCAGATCATGACCACAATCTTTGCAGGCAGGGTGCAGTTTCATGAAGCCAGAAAACAGCGCGCCCTTCCCGCAGGAAGGGCAACGCAGCCGTAAAACTAATGAACGAATCGGATGATTCACACGCACGCACCTAGTGGGTGGCGCTGCCACCACCAACCCAGTAAACGAAGATGAAGAGGAACAACCACACCACATCCACAAAATGCCAATACCATGCGGCAAATTCAAAACCTAAATGGTGTTTCTCCGAGAATTGATCGCGGTAAGCGCGCACAAGACATACTGCTAGGAAAATCGTTCCAATCAGCACGTGCACCCCGTGGAAACCCGTAGCCATGTAGAAAGTGGACGCATACACGCCGTCTTTGAAACCAAACTGGGCATGGCTGTATTCGACCGCTTGCAGGCAGGTGAAAAACGCGCCCAAGCCAACCGTCAACCACAAAGCAGTAATGAGTTCTTTTTTGTTTTGACGCAACAACGCCGCATGCGCCCATGTCACTGTGGTGCCAGACAGCAAAAGGATGAGCGTATTGATGAATGGCAAATCAAAGGCATCAAAGGTGACGATACCTTTAGGCGGCCATACGCCTTCAGCAATTGCCCAAACATCTTCCAGGGGCAATTTAGGGAACCAGCTGGCATTGAAAAATGCCCAGAAGAACGCCACAAAGAACATCACTTCCGACACAATAAATAAGCCCATACCAACTCGCAACCCCAGCTGCACCGCGCCAGTATGTGCATGATCATGCATGCCTTCACGCACCACGTCACGCCACCAGAAAAATGCGCAGGCCATCAAGCCAGCAAAACCAAGCAAAAGAATGGGTAAACCTGCTGGCATTTTGTGCATGCTCATCGCGCCACCAAGCGCAGCGGCAAGGAAGCTGAACGAGGTCAGGATAGGCCAAGGAGATGGATTAACGAGATGGAATGGATGGTCTTGATGCGCCATGAGAAAACTCCCTCAAAATAGCGAGATGATAGGATTGATTTGCATTATTCCTTAGCGGGGAAAAATGTATATGACAAGGTCAAGGTTGTGATTTTGCTCGCATCTTTGTCTTCTGTTGCAGCGGGGTCAACAAAGAAGGAAATCGGCAGGCTGGCTTCTTGTTTTGGATTAAGCGTGAGCGATTCAAAGCAAAAACATTGCGTTTTATTCAAAAACCGCCCCATCGCGTCAGGCGTCACATTATACGTTGCCACTACTTTCAATGGTTTGTCAGAAAGATTTTTGACACGATAATGCGTGAGCCGCTCTTGCCCAATATGCAAGGTGATGCTTTTTTCTTCGGGTTCAAACGTCATCGGTAATTTTTGCTGAATGTCCGCATTGAATGTCACCGTCACGCTTTGTTCCAAGATTTTATCTGGCGCTTGGCTTGCGCGCATGGTGGTGCCACCAAAACCTGTGAGCTGGCAGAACATGCGGTACAAAGACGGGCTGGCATAGGCAAGCATCACCATACCTGCAACAACCGCAAGCAAGCTAATAGTGGTGGTGCGAATGGAGTTATTGTTGGCCAAGTTTAACCTTCGTCAGATAATAAAACAACGCCACCACCCCCAGCAGAATCGCGAGGAAAATGTAATTTTTCTTTTTCTGTTTTTGATGCATGTCATTTATAGGCATGGGATGACTCCTTGTAAGGCTTTGAAGGCTGCCCAACGCTGGGACAGCCAGAAATCTAAACCAAGCGCGCCAAACAGCGCGAATAAATACAGAATCGAAAACCCAAACATCCGCTTGGACGCTTTGTCTTCGGGAGCTTGCCATACAATCACCGCATGCTGCAAGAACTTGGCACCAAGCAGCAGCGCACAAGCACCATAAAACCAATTAGCAAG